>DASQXC010000310.1:0-5155 GCA_035639935.1 Terriglobales bacterium | reverse complement strand
CCGCCCCTGGCACTATGAAGATCGCGTCCGCAAGATTCGCGCCGCCATGCCCACGGCCGCCATCGGCGCTGATGTAATGGTGGGCTTCCCCGGCGAGAGCGCCCTCGACTTCAACGAAAGCCGCCAGTTCATCACCTCTCTACCTCTGACTTATCTGCATGTGTTCACCTTTTCGCCTCGGCCAGGAACGCCCGCGGCAGAAATGACACAGCAGGTCGCGCCCGAGGTCAAGCGCGAGCGCAGTCACGTGCTGCGGGAGCTTGGCGCTGAGAAGAAGAGGATGTTCCTGGAGTCTCTGGTCGGGAAAACAGTCTCGACCATCACCTTGAGCACGATCGAGGACGGCCGCACCGAGACCATGACCGACAATTATCAGAAGCTGTGGATAGAAGGCCAGTACCAGGCAAACCAAATCGTATCTGCCAAGATTCAGGCGGTCAGGGACGATGCACTACTCGGCTTGTGCAGTGATTTCGACGATTCCGCCGATTCTTCAGATCACCCATGACGCGATCGCCAGAGTCTGGCGTGCTATAATTGCACCCTGCATTTGTTTCCCGGAGGGCATCTATCGACAAGAGGTTTATTCGCACGAATGAGCGCATTCGTGCGCGCGAAGTGCGCGTAATAGATGAAGAAGGCACGCAGCTCGGCATCCTGCCGCCGTTTGAAGCGCTCAAGCTCGCTCGGGAAAAGAACCTTGACCTCGTAGAGGTATCGCCGACGGCACAGCCCCCAGTGTGCCGCATCATGGATTTTGGCAAATATCTCTACGAACAGGACAAAAAAGAACGCGCGGCCAAAAAGCACCAGAAGACCATAACTGTTAAGGAAGTGAAATTCCGCATCAACGTGGACGAGCACGACTATGAGTTCAAGAAGAACCACGTGCTGCGCTTTCTGGAAGAGGGCGACAAGGTGAAGGCCACTGTGTTCTTTCGCGGGCGAGAGATGACGCACACCAATCTGGGCCGTGAGATTCTCGACCGGCTGATCAAGGACATCAGCGACAAGGGTACCGTCGAATTCCGGCCACGCATGGAGGGCAACACACTCCATGCCATCCTCGCGCCGAAAAAAGCGTGAAAGAACGGTCTCAAGTTTCAGGTTTCGAGTTTCGAGACGCCGATTCTTGAAACTTGAAACGCGAAACTTGAAACTGAGAGAGAAAACATGCCCAAACTGAAGACACATAGCGGCGCGTCCAAGCGCTTCAAAAAGACGGCGGGAGGGAAGATCAAGCGTGGGCACGCGTTTGCGCGCCACATCCTGACCTCCAAGCCGACCAAGCGCAAGCGCCATCTCGATGCCGCCACGCTGGTGGACAAGGCGGACGCACCCAAAATCAGGCGGATGATTCCGTATTGAGGGAGCGGTCAGCACTCAGCATTCAGCACTCAGTGGTGTACCAGCTGAATCTGATTCGCTGGCGCTCAAAGTGAGTGAAGAGGCGGATCACCTTGCCTCCAGCCGCTGAAAACAGGCATTCAGCAATGTCGGCTGACTGCTGGATGCTGATTGCTGATTGCTAAAAAGGAGAAGACAATGCCCCGCGTGAAACGCGGCACGAAGCGGCGTGCCAAGCGCAAGAAGATTCTCGACCGCGCCAGCGGTTATTTTCTCACCAAATCAAAGCTTTATCGCTCCGCGAAGGAATCAGTGGAGCGCGCACTGAAGTTTGCCTATGCGGGGAGGCGGCAGAAAAAGCGGCAGTTCCGGTCGCTGTGGATCGTGCGCATCGGCGCTGCCGCCCGCGAGAACGGCATGAGCTACAGCCAGTTCATCAACGGTCTGAAGAAGAGTGGCGTGGAACTGGACCGCAAAATTCTGGCCGACCTCGCGGTAAAGGACCGAGCCGCGTTCAAGGGTTTGGCCGAGCAGGCCAAGAGCGCGCTGGGCGCCGCTTAAGGACCTGGCCACAGATTTTCACGGAAGTTCACGGGCCATTAAATTGTTTCTATCCGTGTTATCCGTGAGAATCCGTGGCGTTTTTCATGTACACGGTTCGCAAACTCGAGGATTATTCGCCAACCTCCATGGATGCTGCCGTAGGCGAATTGCTGTCGGCGCTGGAATCCGAGTCGAAATCGGTCCACGACGAAGCGGAGTGGAAGATATTCCGCGATCGCTGGATGGCGCGCAAAAATGGAATCCTGACGCAGATCAATGAGGTATGGCTCAAACGCGCTCCGGGTGCCTCCAAACGCGAGATAGGGCAGCGCGTCAACACTCTGAGAGCACACGTCCAACGAACAGTCGAGACTACGCGCGAACGTCTCAAGAGCGTAAGCCCGTTCGAAGCCGAGCGCCTCGACATCACCCTTCCGGGTATCCGCCGTCCAATCGGCGCCGAACATCCTGTTATCAAGGCGCTGAACGACATCGTCGCCGTCTTCAAAGCCATGGGTTATTCGGTGAGCGAGGGCCCGGAGATAGAGACCGACTACTACAATTTCGAGGCGCTGAACTTTCCGCCCAACCATCCCGCGCGCGATACGCAGGACACGATGTTCATCGCCGGACAGCAGTCTAAGCCTCTACGCGACCGACTGCTGCTGCGCACTCACACTTCACCTGTGCAGATTCGCACCATGGAAAAGCTGCCGCCGCCGATCCGCGTGGTCATCCCCGGCAAGGTGCACCGCAAAGACGCGCCTGATGCCAGCCACTCCCCCATGTTCCATCAAATCGAGGGCCTGGCGGTGGATACCAACATCACCTTCTGCGATCTGAAGGGCACGCTTGACCACGCCATGAAGGCCTTTTTCGGTTCCAGCGTCAAAACACGCTTCCTGCCGTCCTTCTTCCCGTTT
This sequence comes from Terriglobales bacterium, assembly GCA_035639935.1. Lineage (GTDB taxonomy): Bacteria > Acidobacteriota > Terriglobia > Terriglobales > Acidobacteriaceae > JAHFUA01. Next base: position 2,342 of record DASQXC010000310.1, on the reverse strand, counting down.
ACAGAGCCAAGTGCCGAGGTGGCGATCAGTTGCATCTTCTGCGGCGCCAAGGGGTGCCGCACCTGCAAACAGAGCGGATGGATCGAGTTGCTGGGCTGCGGCATGGTGGACCCGAACGTGTTCCAGTTCGTGCGTGACAACGGCTACGACCCTGCCAGGGTTTCAGGCTTCGCTTTTGGCATGGGCGCCGACCGCATTGCCCTGTTGAAATATGGCGTGGACGACATCCAGTTGTTCTTCCAGGGCGACGTGCGGTTTCTGGAGCAGTTCGCGTAAGATTCATCGCCGAGACGCCGAGTACGCCGAGTCCGTGAAACAAAAAAGAATCCTCGGTGACCTCGGCGTCTCGGCGGTGAAAAGAAATGAAAATCTCTCCCCGTTGGCTGCGCGAGTTTGTTGACTTGAAGGTCGAAACGAAGCAGCTCGCCGAAGACCTGAGCGCTGCGGGGCTCGCGGTCGAGCTGATCTCGGGTGAGGGCGACGAGGTCGTCTTTGACCTGGAGATCACTACGAATCGCGTGGACGCGATGAATCATTACGGTGTGGCGCGGGAGTGCGCGGCCATTTACGATCTTCAACTGCGGCCCATCGAACCCAAGCTGCCGTCCGTAAAAGGCAAAGCGAATTTCGCCATCGAACTGCCCGATCCGCAGGGCTGCGCACGGTATACCGCGCAGATCGTCCGTGGAATTAACGTTCAGCCCTCGCCGGCGCGCATTGTGCGGCGGCTGGAGCTGGTCGAGGCGCGTCCCATCAACAACTTCGTGGACGCCAGCAACTACACCTTGGTCGAAATGGGCCATCCCACGCACGCCTTCGACCTTGACACCCTGGAGGGCGGCAAGATCATCGTCCGCCGTGCCCGCGCCGGTGAAAAGCTGAAAACGCTGGATGGTGTCGACCGCATCTTGCATCCCAACGACCTCGTCATTGCCGATGCGTTAAAGCCGATCGCGCTCGCGGGGGTAATGGGCGGGTTCGACACCATGATCACCGAAAAGACACGTAACGTTTTGATTGAGTCGGCGTGGTTCGATCCGGCAAGCATTCGGCTGACTGTGCGCCGCCACGGCATGCATACCGATGCATCACACCGCTTCGAACGTGGCGCCGACTGGGAAGCCACGACGCTGGCCTGCCGCCGCGTGGCACAACTGATTCTCGAAAGCGGCGGCGGCGAACTCGATGGCGGACTCATTGACGTGCTTGGCCGCCGAATCCAGCCCGCGACCGTTCACTTGCGACGCTCCGAAGTGCAGCGCATCCTAGGGCAGGAAACTCCTGAGCAGGACGTCCTGCGCATCCTGCGAAGGCTGGGATTCGATGTGACCCCCGGGCGAGCATCGCTCTCGGCGAATCCGTCCAGCCAGCCGGTCGGAATCGGTGGTGAGCCTGCGGCGATTGCTGAAGAGCCTGCCGACTACACGGTAGCTGTCCCTAGTTGGCGTCTTGATGTCGAGCGAGAGATCGACCTGATCGAAGAGATCGCGCGCATCTACGGTTACCACCGCTTTCCGAACACGCTGCCCGCTTTTGCCGGCGCGGTTGTGGAAACGGCTGATGCCCAGAAAGACGCAGCACTGCGTTCCACGCTGCTGGCGTTGGGCTACAACGAGGCGGTCTCGCTGAGCTTCATCTCCCCGGCCGAAGCGCAACAGTTCTCGACCACTGTGCCGGTTCGGCTGGAGAACCCGATCAGCGAAGAAGCCGCCGTGATGCGGACTTCCCTCATTCCCAGCATGCTCACCATGCTGGCCCACAATCTGAACCGCGGGTTAAACGATGTGCGTTTGTATGAAGCGGCCAAAGTCTACGAGCTTATCGGCACGAGCACCGAAGAACGCAAGCAGATCGCTATCGGGGCTACTGGGCAGGCCGTTGCTGGCGACGTTCACCAGCCCGGCCGTGCATATTCCTTTTTTGATCTGAAGGGGGACATCGAGGCCCTGTTGAGCAAGTTTCAGCACCAGTCGCTGTACTTCGACGCCAACAATGCCCCGGTGTACTATCACCCGTGCCGCTACGCGCGGGCCGTGCTCGATGGTGGAATGGTGGCTCGGCTGGGGCAACTCCATCCGGATGCTGCGGCCGCTCGCAAGCTTCGCCAAGAAATTTATCTGGCGGAGATCTATCTCGACCGGCTGTATCGGCAAGATCTGCGCCAAATCCGGTACACGTCCATCTCTCGTTATCCCGCCGTCGACCGCGATTTCTCGTTCCTGTTCCCGAATGAGATCCCGTTCGAGCGCATTCGCGCGGCCGTCGAGAGTCTCCGGCTCGGCGATTTACGGTCGTTCTGGCCGGTGGAGATCTTCCGCGGCGGCGCCGTCCCCACGGACGAA
>DASQXC010000309.1:0-5748 GCA_035639935.1 Terriglobales bacterium | reverse complement strand
TGGGATCGCTCGCTTCGGCAAATCGAGTTGCGGCTATGGCGCGCGCCTATCTCGGCGCAGGTCCGCTGCCGAGCCCATGGTGGCTGGACCTGCTGGATTACGAATGTACCTACTTCTTACAGGCGGCTACGGCAGAACGCTCATCAGGCGGCGCTCAGCCGGCCCGCGGGGTGAGCGCGCTGTCCCGGCGCTTCGCATGGGACCTGCCCGAAATGTTGCCGCGGATACGCGCCGGAGAGCCAATCAGCCATGACCTGCGGCGCGAATGCACACTGCTTTTCGCGCGCACAGATGCCGGACGCATCTATGTCGTCGAGGCCGAGCCTCTGATCGAGAGAATCTTCTGTGCCACAGACGGCACACGTACATTGGAAGAGATTGCGGAGGCCGCCGGCGTGCCCGCCGAGGATGCGCGGCAGATACTCACGGCTTTGACAGAAATTGGAGCGGTAAGCCCGGCCGATAAGCCGTAAATAAAGAATTGTCATCCTGAACCGCGCGAGCCGAGACCGCTACTGCGGCGAGGTGAGCGCGTGTGAAGGATCTCGATACGGCCTGCTTGGTCACAACAGTCTGTAGAGCCTGCTACTCCGCCAGCATGCGCCGGCACAAATTTTGCGCAGGTCTTTCGCTTGCCCTCACTCGCTCCGCTCGCTCGGGCGGCGCTCAGGATCACAGTTTTTGTCTGTTCGGAAAACCCCAGAATCTTTCTTGGCTTGCTGCGCCTTACGCCAGCACTTTGCGCCGTTGCGGGTGCGTCTTGCGGACGATCTGAAAATAGGTGCTGCGGGCAGCGGGCCCACTTAGTTTACGGAACAACAGCGAGCGGATATAGCGTTTCGAGATACGCCCGGCGACGTAAGCGTCGTAAAGCTGGCTTCCCAGCATGTAGCCCAGCCTCTCGGTGGCGAAGGCAAACTTGGCGCCGGTAAAGCCGACGCCCTGGCGGATCAGCTCAGGCATGACGGAGTACTGGCGCGTGTTCAATTCAAAGTCCTTGTGTAGCACGAGGAAGTCAATCATCTCCATGTATTCACGGTAGCTGTAGACAGTCTTCTCCTCGATGGCTTCCTGCGGCTGCGCATAGAGCGCATAGAGGTCGGCTTCGCGCGCCGCCGGACGTGCCGGATAAAGCACGCGCGAGCCAAAATAAGCGAGGGCGTGTTCGACCGCTTGCGCGTAAAACAGCTCTTCGTGCTTGGCGTTTTCGTCGAGGGCTGCCGCAGTTTCGCTTGCGGGGGCTGGTGGACAGCAGGCGTGGTGCACGACCCGCACGACTTCCTCCGCCACCCCAACCATCTGGAACTCGCGCACGAGGATGGCATTCATGCGCGGCACGAAGCAGCTCCCGCCGCTTTCCAGGCGAGCCAGGATTTCTTTGATCGCATGCTCGGAGGCGCCTTTGCGAACCAGCAGCTTGCGCATCGCCTTATCCGACGGGCGGCTATAGACCTCGGGCATGCAATCCACTAGGTACACCGGCTGGGTGCCATTGTGCGGCGCATACTTGTGGATGTGCAGGAAGCGGGCGAGTGCGTCCACCAGATTATAAAAGGTTGGCGCGAGGTCGGGCGCGGCGGCATGGTCCTGCCGCCAGCGTTCGATGCACTGGCGATAGCTCTCGTATTTCTCCAGCGGGGTAGCGTTGAACACACAGAGCACATCGCCATCCACCCGCACGGCTTCCACGTGCTCACGGCGCTCGCCCGCGGCACGCCAATATAGATTGTCCACGTTCTGCAACAGCGTGACCACGCGCGCCTGCGGCAGCGCTGTGCGCAACAGTTGGGGAATGTGAGTGGGCGCGAGATGTGACTCCCCGAACAGCACCACCACCACCGCGCCCGGATAGCGCCGCGCGACCTCCGCGATCTTCTGGGCAGCGTGGCGATCGCGGGTTGCGATCTTGCGCAGGTCGTCGCGCGGCGTGCAATCGAGGCCGCAGACCGCAAGCGCATGCCGCCGTGCCGTAGTCAGCAGGGCGTGGAACGGCTCCCAGCCGTATCCCCAATCACGGTCGAAGCGGATGCGCTCCCGCAATTCTTCATCATCGATCTCGCCGCGCATCCACTCGTTCAGTATGTGCTGATCGCGGGCAAAGACCATCTCCACGCCCAGCACCACGGGCCGGCCGCGTCTTGCTATTCGTTCCAGCATCTGGGCGGCGAAGTGCTGCGACGCCGGCAAGGCGTGATAATCGCCAACCAGCACCACATCAGCCTGGCATGCCTCGGCCTCAACCTGGGTCAAACTGAGTACGGACTCATAATCGCGAAAGGCGGCAGCGAAGTCGCGGAGATATTTGCGGCGGCCGTTGCGGTCAGTGGCTTGGATCTCGCGCTGCAGATTGGTGAGCGCGTAATGCTGGCCCGCGCTGCGGCGCCGTGAGCGCACTGCCGACGACCGTCTCATAGGCTGGTAAATGGCCCATCATCAGCAAGTTAGGGGAACATTCCTTGACTTACGTGAGCCCCGCCCCTATTCTTCCGAGGGTTTACTGGGGAGCGTACCCCCACAATCTTTTAGATGCCAGATTACGCACGGCCAGCGGGCCCTGCCGGCGGTAACCTCGGAGCGTCCGGTTCCAGCGGACTGCGGTGTCCGGAGAACCTCACCGTCGCCGTGACTGGCGCAAGCGGTGCGGTGTTCGCGCGCGAGCTGCTGCGGGTCTTGGAGGCCGACAGCCGCGTCAAGACGGTGAACTTCATTGCCTCCGACAATGCCTTGCGGGTGATGGCCGAGGAGCTTGGGATTACCGGACGGGCCAAGCTGCTGGAGCAGTTGCTCGTCGAGAAGAGCGGCAAAGTCCGCCAACAGAATAATGACGACATCGGCGCCAACGTGGCCAGCGGCTCCTACCCAGCCGATGCCATGGTGGTTATCCCGTGCAGCATGGGGACCTTGGCGCGCATCGCCAATGGGATTGCCAACAAGCTGATCGAGCGCGCCGCCGACGTGTGCTTGAAGGAGCGGCGCCCGCTGGTGCTGTGTGTGCGGGAGACGCCGCTGAACAAGGTCCACATCCGCAATATGTCTCTGGCCGCTGACGCCGGCGCCACCATCTTCCCTCTTATTCCTGCCTACTACGCCAAGCTGGACAGCCTAGAAGCCATGGCGCGCGAGTTCGCCAACCGCGTGCTGGCGCACATCGCCTTGCCCCAGCCGGGGGCATATCGGTGGATGGGCTAACTGAGGTGGTTTGTGCCGTGATCTGTGCCGTAAAAAAGAATTGTCATCCTGAGCCGCGCGCGGCAGCGGGCGAGTGAGGGCGACGCTCAGGATGACAGTTTCCTTATTACATCCAGCGCCTGACCCGCGCCGCGCAGGATGACGGTGCCATCATCAACTGAATCCAGCAGACCCGCGATTGAGCGACTCACCACCAGGACCAGAATTCAACTCGAAGGTAGCGGATCAGGCGGCGCATCATGATGTCAATGAGCCGTTGCTTGTCGCAATAAACCTTGGCGTGGCCGGTCATTTCGGGCTTGAGCAGGAGCCCGGGGTTGTCCACCTGTGTGGTCACACGGACGGTCCGCTCTCCCGGTGCCGCTTCATCGGTCTCGCTGGCGATGGGAGCAATGGAAGTCACGCGGCCCTCTAGCTTCTTCTGCGGATAGGCGCGGGCTTTGAGCACGACTTTCTGATCCAGTTTCACATCCGCGATTTCTTTCTCCGGAACCGCTATCTCTACGGTCAGAGTTTGCATGGCGTGGACCTTGGTGATCAGATCGCCTTTTGTTACCGCCTCGCCGACTCTGTCTTTGAGCTTGTGGGTAGTGACGATCCCCTCGATGGGGCTTACGATCGTCAAGAGCTGCAGTTGTTGCCCGATGTAGTGTTCTTGCGCCTGCAAACGCCTGAGCTCGGCGGCCGTGGCTTCGATTTCCTGGCGGCGACTGCCGGCGCGCAAGAGCTTCAGCTTGTCTTCGGCCTCCTGCAACTCTTTGGTTCGCACGGCGACCTGTTCTTCGGTTTCTTCGAACTGTCGTTTTGGGATCAGCCTGTCAGCATATAAGGCACGGTCCGCCTTGAGCAGATTGGTCGCGTATTTGAGTTCCTGCTTGGCCTTGGCTCGCGCGGTACGCGCCAATTCCATCTCTTCGCGCCGTGTGCCTGCCTTGAGCAAGTTGAGACGGGCCTCTTTTTCGTCAATCTCCGCCTTGGTTTTGCGGAGTTCGGCCTGAAGGTCCCGATCAGAAAGTCTGGCGATGACATCTCCCTTGCGAACCCGGTCCCCCTCGTCCACATAAACTTGTTGGATGATGCCTTCGACTTCGGCGCGCACGTCAGCGTTATGCACGGGCAGGACGGTGAAGGGCCCTGAAACCGTCAGTTCCGTGTGGTACAAAAACAGGATGGCCACCGCTGCTCCCACGATGGCCAACCGCACGAATCGCTTCACCCATTTGTGCAGGATCAGGACAGCCTTTACCCACTCCAGTGGCGTGCGCAAGGGCGTTGTCACCTGCTGTTGAAAGACCAGGAAAAGCAGGAGCAGGAAGAGCACAAAACCCCACGCCTGATAGCGGCGAACCAGAGCACTGCCCACGTTCAATGCCACGAGGCTGAGCAACCAATAGGAGTAGGCCCAGGCCAGCAGCCCATATGTCCAGTAGATCCTCCGCTCGCGCGGAGTCACCTGGCCGGTCCTTCTTACATCCGAGCCCCACAATTTTCGAACCTGATCGCCGAGATAACTGAAGGCGCGATAGCGCAGGTTCGGAATCTCCAGCCAGTCGCTCAGAAGATAATAGCCATCGAGTTTGATCAGAGGATTGAGATTGAACAGGGTCTTAATGCCGGAGGTGGCTGTGACTACGAGGGCCAAGTAGTTGATGAGCGTGCTGGGATCTGTGACGCGCCAGACAAGCGTGGCCAGCGCCCACAGAAACATCTCAAAGTAGCCGCCGGCGAAGCTGACCCACAGCCGCCTGGACTTCTGTGGGAAGAGCCAGGCGTCGCTCACGTTGCAATAGAAGGCGGGCTGAAAGTAGATCAGCAGAAAGCCCATTTCGTGGACTTCGCCGCCAAAATACTTGCAGGTCAGCCCGTGAGCAAATTCATGCAGGGTCACCACGCACAGCAAGATCACCCAGGCAAGCAGGAAAGCCTGGAACCGCCACAGATTTCGGATCCCGTGGATTAGCGCATTCCACTGGAGAGCGGTTATGGCGAATGCGAAGAGAATGACACCGATTGACAGGACCAAGAAATAAGGCGTGAAAAAGAATCTGGCCTTCCGAGCCAGCCTTTCCAGCAGGCGGTCGGGATCGAACGCCGGAAAGCGCAGATAAAGCAAGCTGCCGCGAATGCGTTTTTCCCGAGCGGGGGGCGCCGGCCTGCCCTTTCCGGAGTCGAGCAACTTCATCCGGCTCAGTTGTTCGACAAACTGTTCCAGCGTTTCTGTTTCGATATTGCAGTCATTGTCCAGGGCAAGCTGGCGGATATCCTGAAGGGAGTTGCGGCCGTCTAGCCGGCTCAGGATCTCATGTTCGATTTCGCCGAATTGGTAGAAGCGTCTGGTCGCGGGGTCCTTGACGACGAACACGGTCCCTTCCGGCGTTTGCCGTGAGGTGAATTGGAGATCCGGTCGCAGCCGCGGCTTTTCTGCGCTTTGGATCATAAGTGCTCAGAAAAATTCAAGTGGGCGTACTCCCCACAGGCGGACGAAAGGGCCGCAAGGCGAACTCACGGCCCTGAGAACGTTTCCGTGTGAGTCGGCGGTTTTGCTCGCCGGCTGCTGCT
>DASQXC010000308.1:0-5345 GCA_035639935.1 Terriglobales bacterium | reverse complement strand
GCGGTGACGATGCCCGGCAACCGTAGTTTTCGGAAGGGTACCAGCACGCGTCCGCCGACCACCGGCTCCGCTCCGTTCAAGCGGTAGGTGAAACACGTCCCCAGCGGCACCGGCAGCGCGACATCGCAGAATGAGGGCATGACCTGAATGCAATTTAATCACAGTAATGAGTTACCGGCCTGAACATCAGCTACTGGAAGCACACCGCGACGGGCACGGCCTTTACTTGACCCGTCTTTACTCCTGTGCTCGCGGCTAGACACTTGAAGGGGCACGACTTTCAGTCGTGCCGTAAGTCCTGAAAAAAGAGTTGCGCTTCAACCCCTGGGAAGGGACACGACTTTCAGTCTTGCCATCAAGATCAAAATAGGACGTGCCTTTTTAGGCCCTGCAGGTTCCCCCAGGGTTGGCCGCGAACTCTGAGCCGCTGTTTGGACCGATCAATGACCAGCTGGGCTTCGGATCCGCTGTAGCTTATTTCGATCACTCGGCCGACCTGCGCGGCTTCAGGCCCAGATACTCCATCACCATCTGCAGATCTTTCCACGCCTCTTTCTTCTGACGAGGGTCGCGCAGCAGGAACGCAGGATGATAGGTCACCGCCAGGCGAGTGCCGCGGAAATCGAACCACTGTCCCCGCAGTCTCGTCATGGGTTCATTGATGCCGAGCAGGCACCGCGCAGCGACGGCACCCAACGCCACTATCGCCTTCGGTTGGATGACGGCGATCTGGCGCAACAGAAAGGGCGAGCAGGTTTCGATTTCTTCGCGTTCGGGAGCGCGGTTTCCCGGCGGGCGACATTTCACCACATTGGCGATGTAAACCTGTTCGCGCTTCAAGCCCATCGCCTCAATCATCTTGTTGAGCAACTGGCCGGCGCGACCCACAAACGGCCGCCCTTGTTCGTCTTCGTCAGCGCCCGGGCCTTCGCCCACGAACATCAGTTCGGCGTTGGGATCGCCTTCGCCAAACACGATGGTCTTGCGTCCCAAGCGCGACAGCACACAGCGCGTACACTCGCCCAAATCTCCCCTGATCAGCCGCAGCGCTTCGGCAGCATCAGCTATTTCGGTCTCTGGCTTCGGAGGGGCGATCGGAGGCTCAGCAGGAGCCGCGTACGTAGGCAGGGGAGTGATGTCCACCGCAGCAACATCGGTTTGCGTGGAGATCTCGCTTGCTATGTCGCGACGATAGAAGTCGTATATCCCAAGGTCGCGAAAATATTGCAGGTGTGGCGCCAGGAGCTGGGTGCGAGAGTCCATCAGGGGCGTTTACCGGCGGGCGCGACTTGGGATTGTCTTATGCGCACCACGGCATCGAGTACGCGATGCGCCACTTCCCACTTGGTGGTCTCGGGCACATCCAGTGCCCCAGTGGGCGTAATAATCGTGACCGCATTACGATCGGAATCCATGCCAATGCCCTTACGCGAGACATCGTTTACCACAATGGCGTCCAACGCCTTGGAGGCAAGCTTGCGACGCGCATTCTCCAGAACATCCTCGGTCTCAGCCGCAAAGCCAACGATGATTTGCGACCCGCGCCTGGCAGCCACTTCGGCCAGGATGTCGGCAGTCGGCTCGAGGTCCAGCGTCAGCGCGCCCTGACGCTTGATCTTCTGCTGCAGGCGCTGTTTTGGCTTGTAGTCGGCGACGGCCGCAGCTTTGATGACAACGGTCGCCTCATTCAGCCGCGAGAGCACCGCCTGCCGCATCTCCTCCGCCGTCTCGACCGAAATGAGCTCAGCGGCGGCAGGCGGCTTCAGCGTAGTAGGCCCGCTCACCAAGACTACGTGTGCCCCGCGCCGCAGCGCCGCTTCCGCCAATGCGTATCCCATGCGTCCGCTGGAGCGGTTCCCAATGTATCGTACGGGGTCAATCGGCTCCCGTGTCGGCCCGGCGGTGATCAATAGTGTTTCTCCTGCCAAGTCCTGGGCTGCGCCCAGAGCCTGCATCACAGCGGCGACAATGCTTTCATTCGCTGCTAGCCGGCCCGGGCCGGTCATGCCGCAGGCGAGATACCCGGTATCAGGCTCCACCACGCGCACTCCGCGTTGCTTGAGGATCTCGATATTGGCGCGGGTCGCCGGGTGGTCCCACATATTTACATTCATTGCAGGCGCTACCACGACCGGCGCAGTGGTAGCGAGGTAGAGCGTGGACAGGAAGTCGTTGGCGATTCCCTGGGCGAACTTGGCGATGATATCAGCCGTTGCGGGCGCGACTACCAGAGCGTCAATGCTCTGTGCGACCGCGATATGCTCGACCGCGGAGTCGATGTTAGGTTGCTCGGTGCCCGCTCCGAACAGGTCGGTGATGACCTTTTCGCCGCTCAGGGCGGCGAAGGTCAGCGGCCGCACAAATTCCTGGGCCGCCGCGGTCATGATCACCTGCACGCGCACGCCGCGGTCCTGGAGTTGACGAAGCAACTCCGCCGCCTTATAGACGGCGATTCCGCCGCTGACCCCGAGGGCGATCTTCATGGGGCGATTCTAGCGCGCGCGGGAGCTCGGCTGTCACTTAGCGGGCTTCAGCTCCCCCTCACCTTTCCCTGAGTCATTGGGGCCGCTAAGCGCCTCGACTTTTGTGATGGCCTGCTCCAGGATCTCGTTGGCGACATCGGCGGCTGAGCGCGGTGCTTCCGTGCTCCATTTAACCTTGCCGGCGGCGATCTCTTCGCGCGCGATCTTACAGGGTTTGCGGGAGCCTGTATCCACCAGCGGGCGCGATCCCGACTGCAATTGGCGAGCGCGGCGCGCCGCGACCAGGATATAACGGTATTTGCTGTCGAAGCCTTCTTCCAGCTTCATCGTGTGACCTCTCTTTCGTTCAGGCGGATCCCCCCGGGGATTGCGGATAGAGCAAAGGACTCCAGAATGGGCTCGAGCGTCTTGCGTATGTTGGCTTGTTTATGACGCTCCGCGGTGACCAGCCATTTTTCTTGTTCCGGCGAACGCGGCCCCCCCGAGCGACGTACCCGCTCGGCCAACACGATAGCCTTCAGCTCGTCGATGGATTGCTCAAGCTGGTCGTTTACTAGAATATAGTCATAATTGCCGTAATTCTCAATCTCCTTGCGGGCGGTCTCCAGCCGCCGATGTATGTCCTCTTCCGATGACATGCCCTCGGCCTGGCTACGCCGTCGCAAGCGGCGCTCGAGTTCCTTGCGGTTCGGCGGCAGAATGAAGATGCTCACCGCATCGGGGATTTTACCCTTGACCTGCCTCTCACCCTGCACATCGATGTCGAGCAGCAGGTCGTGGCCGCGCTCACGTGCGCCCTCCAGAAAGCGTTTGGCAGTGCCGTAATACTTGCCCGGGAAGACTTCAGCGTGCTCCAAGAACGCGTCTTGTGCCAGCAGACGCTCGAATTCCGGGCGCGAGATAAAGAAGTATTCGTGCCCGTTCTGTTCACTGCCGCGCGCCGAGCGCGTCGTGTAGGAGACGGAGAAGTCGAGATTCCGGACAGACTTGCGCAGCTCGTTCACCAAGGTCGATTTTCCTGAGCCCGATGGCGCCGAGATGATGTACACGATCGTCATTCCACGTTCTGCACCTGCTCGCGCGCCTTCTCGATTTCGGCCTTCATGGCCAGGCCCAACTCGGTGATGCGCAGGCCTTCGCCGGCTACGCTGGAGGTCTTGGACAACAACGTATTGGCCTCGCGATTCATCTCCTGCAATAAAAAATCCAGCTTCTTGCCGGCTTCGCCCGCGCCCGCGGCCCCCAGCACGCCCAAAAAATGCTGGATATGGGCATTGAGACGCACGATCTCTTCCTCGATATCGCTGCGTTCGGCCAGCAGCGCGGCTTCCTGCAGGATGCGGTCCCGGTCAGCGTGACTGCCGACCAGCTCCTTCATGCGCGATTGTATCTTCTCCAAATAAGCGCGCGTCACGGCCTCCCGCAGCTTCTCGACCTCGGCGGTCGCGCTGCGCAGGCGGGCCATGCGCTCGCGCAGTTCCCGCTCGATACCGCGTCCTTCCTCCAGGCGCATGCGCTCGAGCTGGGCGATCGCCTCAGCCAATCCGGACAGCACGCGCGCTTCGCCGTCGGCGTCCATCTCGCTTTCGCCCATGGTCAGCGCACCGGGCATTCTAAGCACGGCGTTGAGGTCAGGCTCACCGGCCACGCCGAATTCACGCGCGGCCTCGCGGAAGGCCTGCACGTAGCCCCGCACAAGCTCGCGGTTGAGCGCTATTGAGGCTGCCCCGGCACCATCAAACACGAGGGTCAGCTCGATGTGTCCGCGCGCGAGCTTCTCCTTCAGCAGCCGGCGGAGCTTGATTTCCAGCGCCTCCGATTGAGGTGGCATGCGCAGATGGAGATCAAGGAAGCGGTGGTTCACCGACTTGAGCGCGACGGTGAAAGTCGAATCCGGGCGCGCCTGGCCTGTGAACTGTGCAAAGGCGGTCATAGAGCGGAGCGGCATGAGCTAGTTTCCCGGGCCCGCGGACATCCGGTATTGTTCCACATCCACGAACTGCAGATCATACAGCCGGCGATAAGTTCCCAGGCGAGTGAGGAGGTCCTCGTGCGTGCCGGCATCGGAGATTTCGCCGTTCTCCAGCACGACAATGCGGTCGGCGCGGCGAACGGTCGAAAGCCGGTGGGCGATCACGAACACTGTGCGCCCGCTCATCAGGTTCTGCAGCGCAGACTGCACCACCGCTTCCGCTTCACTGTCCAGCGCGGAGGTGGCCTCGTCCAGGATGAGAATGGGGGCGTTCTTCAGCAGGGCGCGGGCAATGGCGATGCGTTGGCGCTCGCCCCCGGAGAGGAGCAAGCCCCGCTCCCCGATGATGCTGTCGTAGCCTTCAGGCAGCTTGTGGATAAAGTCGTGGGCCAAGGCCGCCTTGGCGGCTTCGATCACGGCCTTGTCGGAAACGTGCGGCTGGCCGTAGGCGACGTTGTTGCGCACGGTATCGTTGAAAAGGATGGTGTCCTGGGTCACGATGCCGATCTGCCGCCGCAGAGATGCCAGCGTGACGTCGCGCACATCATGGCCGTCGATCAGGACCCGACCCCCGGTCACGTCGAAGAAACGCGGGATCAGGTGCACCAACGTGCTCTTGCCCGCGCCGCTCGAGCCTACGATGGCCAGCATCTGGCCTTTCCGCACTTCCAGGTCGATTTCGTGCAGCACTTCCCGGTCGCCCTCGCCGTTCCTGCCATAAGAGAAAGTCACGTGCTCGAAACGCACACTCTCGCGGAAGCTCGGCAGTTTGGAGGCGTGCGGTTTCTCGTGCACGTCGTCCTTCTCGTCCATGAAGGTGAACAGCGTGGCAGAGGCGCCGAGCGCCTGCTGGAAGCTGTTGTTGTAGCGGGCGAACTTGCGTACCGGAT
>DASQXC010000307.1:0-6804 GCA_035639935.1 Terriglobales bacterium | reverse complement strand
AACCCGCCGCTCAGCGCCAGTGCCTCCAGTGCTTCCGACTCAATTACGCGTCCCAGCAATTGGCCTGCGCCTTGATGGCGGATCTCGTCCGGGTTCAGGCGCAGCGCGCCACTAAGCAATCTTTCCTTCAGCAGCCCGCCGACCGTGATCGAGACCAATCCTTGCAGCCAGGTGATGAGTCCTCGAACAGGCACCAGCGTCAGCAGCAGCAGCGCCCAGGCGAGCAGCAACCCGCGATCAAGGCGCCCTTCGAGTGCTGCCGAGCCGACAACGGCCCACGCCGCCAGCCAAAGCATGTATTGGAGCAAGTGAGCCCCAGCAAGAATCGCAAGCCGCTGGGGAACATGCATCAATCGCAGCTGCCGCGGCAGATTCGAGCCCGGCGGAAGCCGCAACATCCAAGCGTGGCCGACGCCCACGCCGGCCAGGCGCTCACGCAACAGAGCCACGCGTACGCGCTCGCGGCGTTTCTCCGGGATAGAAGCGGCTTCGAGCAGTTGGTTGAGTTCGCTCGCAAAGGGCGCTTCGACATCCGCGCAAAACTCAGCGCGGACAGCTTCTGTGCCCAAATGCTGCACCGAGAGGTCTGGGGCAAGAATCGTCGTTGCGTTCAACAACGCCAACAGGCGGCCATCCGGACAGCGCACAAGTGCGGGCGCCATAAATGTCAGCTTGCGTTCAAGATGACCGTAGCGAATCTCGGTCGGCTCGGCCTCAATCCCCAGGCAACCGGCTACGGATTCAATCCAGAGTCCCAGCCGTCGGGGATCATCGCCCAAGTCCGCAGTCGGAAGCGGAAGCTCGGCCGACTTGGGGCGCAGTCCGCTGCGGTGCGCCAGGGCCTCCAGAGCTTCGCCGAGTCTATTTGCCGGCCATGAAATCACGATGATGCTCCCTGGCCGCGCTGAAGCTCCAATTGCGAACAGATGGATCCGTTGTACAGATGCAAGCGACGCCAGACGCCGCGCGACCATCCGCTAAGCTGGACGGCGCGCTCGGTGTCGAGCAGAGCGCGGTAGCGTGAGGCCGGTTGCTCGGCAAGAGTGGCAGGATGGCCGTCTTCCACAATCCTGCCGCCCTCAACCACCAGCACGCGGTCGAAGGTGCGGGTCTCGCTCACGTCGTGCGTGATGCAGAGCAGGGTGAGGTCGCGCCACAAGTCACGTACGCGCTGCAGTAATGCGCGGCGCTGCTCCCGGTCGAGGCCGCGGAACGGTTCGTCGAGGATCACCAGGCGCGTGTGGGGGCGAAGCAGTGCCCGCGCCAGCCGCACGCGCTGTCCTTCACCGCCTGACACCAATCCGCCGCCTTCGCCCAAGCGCGTCTCGAAACCTTCGGGAAGCTTCTCCAGTACTCGTTGCAGTTCCGCGGCTTCGATCACCTGCATCATCGGCAGGCTAGCGCCGTCGCTCGAACCGTAACGCAGGTTCTCGAACAACGACCGGTTCCACAGATGCACTTCAGGGTCAACCCAGGCAGTCGCCTTGCGCACTTCCTCCAAACGACCGGTGAGCGGCATGCCATCCATCAGCACGCTTCCGGTTGCAGGGCGCCACCAGCCGAGCAGAAGCCCGACCAGACTGGACTTGCCAGCGCCGGAGGGACCTACGATGGCGAGGTGTGTGGCGGAAGGAATGTCAACATTGATCTCCTGAAGGATGGTATGCCCGGCGGCCACGGCACTAACGTTCTCCAGCCGGATTGCGGCAGCAGTGTCAGTAACTGCCGGTACGGCAGAGTCGCGCAATTCCATGCTAGGTGCCTGCTCTTCCAGAGCACCTAGAGGCTCCAGCAGACGCAGCGTGAGGTTGCGATACGCGGGATATTGCCAGGCCACCTGCGCGATCTCCTGACCGAGCACCGGCAGGTTCAACGCCCAATAGATGAGCAGCAGCACCGCTCCGGCTTCGCCGCTGCGCGCAAGGTGAGCAAACAACAGCCACGCCGCCAGCGCGAAGCCCAGCGCGTACTGCGCGGCTTGCACCCACACTACGACCTGCTGCAGTCCGATGCCGGCTTGCGCCCAGTCGAGCAGCAGCTTGCCGTGCTCGCGACGTACCGCGCGCTGGGCTCCGTGGACGCGGATGGGAACCACCCCGAGCAGCGCGTCCAGATAG
Source organism: Terriglobales bacterium (assembly GCA_035639935.1). Lineage (GTDB taxonomy): Bacteria > Acidobacteriota > Terriglobia > Terriglobales > Acidobacteriaceae > JAHFUA01. The sequence continues at coordinate 4,687 of DASQXC010000307.1, read as the reverse complement.
TAACGGCACAGCGCGCCGGTGTGGGTGCGGACACGCAGATCGCGCTCTATGATCATTGGTTGCACCAGCAATGGCAGGGCGAGCGCGACCACGGCCGCGGCGACCGCCAACGGAGCGCTGCGTGGATCGAGGCAGACGATGCCGGCTGCGGTGAGCACCAATTCAAGAGTGTTGCGCACGAGCTGCCCTCCGAGCTCCGGCAAATGGCGGATGCGATGGATCATGTGACTGCGTTCGCTCATGTCCGACTTCAGCCGGCTCTGGAAATAGCGATCGCCGAGGCGCGGAATCTTTTCCAGGAACGCCTGTCGCAGCCGTGTTTCCAGGTGCCGTCCCAGACGCAGCAAGCTGGAGGCGATGGGGAACTCGAGAATCAAGAGCCCGCTGAGAAACAGGATTAACGCCGCCATCGCGCCCATGCGCTGGCCGGAGACCCCTAAGTCCCGCCCCAGATCAAACAATCCACGGAACAGGATGGCTTCAAGGATCACGCCTGCACTGGCTGCCAGCAAAGCCACTAGCACCAAGGCGGGAGTGAATATGCCATCTTCGCGCAGAAGTTTGAGCAGTTGTCGGCCGGGCTTCGCGGGCTTCTCATCGAGCGCCGCGACCAGTTCCGGCGAGAGCTTTGACCTCTCCTCGGCAGTTTTCTCCAGCCGCCCGCGCACGCGCACGAGCACAGCGCCTCGCAACAGCAGTTGGAGTTCACCCTGCGCCCGCACCGACCAGTACTCTGCCGGGATCAGTTTGTCATCTTGCAGGAATCGTTCGAGCAGTTGCTGCGCCTCACGGCCCCGCCGCAACCCGCCGGATGCGACCATTGCATCCATCAGGCGAATGCCGGCATCCACTGCCGCCAACTTCCGCCAAGTAGCATCGGCGAGCGCCGCGTCCAAGATGCAACGCCCGCGAATGCCGATTGTGTGGAGGCGATGCCGCATAGCCTCGAGCGACGGCTGGGAGCCGGCCCAGTCGCGCCATGCGGCAGCCGGGACAGCGGTCTTCCCGATGTAAACCTCCTCCAGAAATCTCCGGCAGGTGACCCAGCGCCGACCGGTGGCGGGATCCATGAGTTGCAGCAGAGTACCGTGGCGCCTCCACACTACGACGAAATGTGTGGTCCCGCTGGGCAGGACGACCACGACGATGGCGGGAAGCGCCGCGGCTGCGGGCAACAGAAGATGATCGCGCGGCAGCATGATTTGCTCCGCGTCGAGGCCAAGTCGCCGCGCCACTTCCTCCATGGTGTCAATCGAGGTGCCGTCTACGTCAGTCTGGCAGGCTTCACGCAAGCGTCCGTAGCTGGCGTGAATACCGAAACCCTCGAGCAAGCTCCTGAGCGAGGCAGGACCGCAGTCCATTGCCGACGCCTGCACGGTCTCCGGCACCAGGAAATGGCGCTTCAGTTTCATGGGCGGCGGTCAGGGGTTTGGAGCAAACGTGCTTCGCGGACGAGTGATGAGTTGTCCGGCGGTGCGCAGCGTCAGGGCCGCCGGAGAAGCCCGCTCGACCTCCACTTCGACTGTCCCCGGAAGCCCATGCTGCATGGGGATGGCGAATGTCGGGCTGCCGGCAAGGCTCAGCTCCACGCGAACTCTGCCGTCACGAATCTCGCTGGCCACTGACGCGACTTTGGCTGCAATGCTGCCGTATTGCGCCCAGGGGAATCCTTGCAGGCGCAAGCGGGCGCTCTGCCCTGGCCGGATACGCCCGAAGGCCGCGGGTGGGGCGAACTCGGCGATGGCGCGCAGGCGTCCCGGAGGCAGAATGGCGCACAGCCGGTCTCCTTCGTTGACCACCGCCCCAGGCCGCAGCGTAGCGGCGGCTTCGCCCACACGGCCAGATACCGGCGCGCGGATCACCCGGCGCTCCACCTCATAGCTCAAGCGCTCGACGCTGGCGGTGACGGTGGTCCTATCGCCCTCAAGCTTGCGGATTTGAGTTTGGAGGTTCTCCAGTTGAGCTTGGCGATCGCTCTCGCGGGTGCGCAGATCACGCCGGATGCGGTCGGGTTCGAGCTGCAGCCCGTCGGTGGCGTGGCGGAGCCGCTCCGCCTCCATCTTGCCGACGTCATAATCGCGACGCGGTACCAGGCCTTCAGCCGCCAGTTTCTCTAAGCGGTGGGCCTCATGATCGGCGGAGCGCGCCAGCGCGTCGGCTTCGCGGTATTTTGCTTGCGCCTGCTCGATGGCCACGCGCGCGGTTTGCTGCTCGCGAGTGCGCGCTTGCTTTAACTGCACGACTTGTGCCTTCAGGGAGTCGATCTGTGACTGGAGCGCGGCCAATTGCGTGCGCTCCTCCGCGACTTGGAGTTGCTCGGCGTTGGCGTCCAGTTCCACCAGCACCTCTCCGGCTTTTACCTCCTTGCCTAGTACCAGGTTGCTGGAGACCACGCGCGCCAGTACAGGAGATTGCACGGGATGTGTCTCCTGGTCCACTTCTACGCGGGCTGTGTCGCTTACCTCGTAACGCGCGATTCTGGCCATGAAAAACCACGCCAGCCAGCCGCCGAGCAGGGCCATTACGCACGCCAGCGCCAGCAGAGAACCGCGAAAGCTGTCGGCCTCGAGAGCGCGGAGAGTGCGTGCAAATGATGTCGCCATAGTGACCCTGATAGTGCGGGCACGAATGTCGGCCCACGTCCGAATCTCACCAGATATCCCTTGCCGGCTGCTGTTTATTGTCTGAGGAGTATAACTCAATCTCAGCAGTTCCAAGCTTTGCCAAACCTGCTTCCGCAGGGCCGATTTTTCTGCCCTTTATGGTTCCGCAATCACCGTTATTGGCCTAGTTGCATGCGCTCCCATCTGATACACTGCGCTACCCGTAACTCATTGTCCAGTGTGGAGCACGACCTTGGATATCTCGCGAATACTTGCCGAACTTAAAGCCGAACGTGATCGCATCGATCAGGCAATCGCATCCCTTGAAGGTATCGGTTCCCCCCAAGGAAGGGGTAGACCCGCAGGACAGCGGGAAGGCCGGAGGCGCAGACGACGGCTCACGCCCGAAGGCCGCCGTCGGTTATCGGAGATGATGAAGAAGAGATGGGCGGAGCGGAGGAAAAGGGCACGGGCAGCGTAGACTCCTGCTGCGCATCACCATGCCGTTCCGGAGGTGCGAGGAGCCGTGTCGTTCGCGCTTTAAAGATTCACTCGCAAAGAGCCCATGCCAGAGCCGATCTCACAAATGTTTTCTGAAAGCGCGTGACATCGGCGTGCTCTAAGGCAAAAATTGTCGTTCCGTCTATGACAACGCCAACGTCGTCATCAGACAGGATGACAATGCTCTTCTTGTCCGGTGTGCCTGTTCTCTGGAGCACTAACGCGATAGTGCGGCGAGCGCTTGGCGGAATAAGGTATCAAAAGATGCGTTGCCGTTTCCGGCTGCGGACAGCGCGCGCTCGGCGGCGGCACGCTGATAGCCGAGATTCATCAAAGCAGAAAGCACGTCCTCCTGGATCGGAGATGCGAATCGCGGCGACGGAGCCTGGCCGAAAACTTCCAGTTTGTCGCGCAGCTCCAGCACCATGCGTTCGGCAGTCTTCTTCCCGATCCCGGGAATTCGTGTGAGGCGAGCGACGTCGCCGCTGCGAATCGAGGCCACCATCTCTGCCGCGGGCATCCCGCTCAGGATGGTGATCGCCAGCTTGGGCCCGATGCCGCTCACCTGGATGAGCTTCTCGAAGAGCTGCTTCTCCTCGGCGCGAAGAAAGCCAAACAGGGCGATCGCATCCTCACGCACGTGCGTATGGATGTGCAGCGCCACCTCGCTGCTAGTGGCGGGGAGCTCTGAGAATGTTGGAATGCTGATGGCCACGTCGTAACCCACGCCCGCGGCCTCAACCACGGCTTGGTTGGGATGCTTAGAGATGAGTCGTCCGCGCAGGTGAGCGATCATGCGTGCAGATTAGCGCAGGTGGAGACAAATTCAAAGGGCGAGTCATTTGGCCATTGAGCCATTGAGTCATTGAAGGCCGATCCAGCTTGTTGATCCTCAATGTCTCAATCGCTCAATCCTTCTACGCTCTGCGGCGGTAGTAGATGGCGAACTCGAATCCTGGATTGGGCGGGAAGAGGTCGGAGACGGCGCGCAGGCGTTCGGCCAACGCCGTGGGAGCGAGCAACGGATATTCGCGCTCGCGCAGTTCGAAGTAGTCCACGTCGAGCGCGAGACTGAGCAGGTAGATGGCGATGGAATCGGCGAAGGTGGTCGAGAGGTAATCATTGCGCGCCTTTTCGGCATCGGGACCGCTGGTAGTGGCAAGCTTGCGCAGCTCGTGGGCATCGAACGAGGTCTCGCCGCGGACCTTCTCCTGCACCTGACGCCACACCAGATCAGCGAATGACTGCGCCACGCCGGCACGCTCCACGAAGGCGTGTCCCACATTGATATAGAACTCGAAGGCGACCGAGAATTTGTCCTCGGTAAGCCGGGTAGAGATGAAGACGCACTGTGAGTCCCCGCTTCCGAAATTGCGATGGCATACCGCCTGATCGCTCAGGGCAACGTCGTAGCGGTCTGCGACCAGCGTCTCATCTCCCTGGCTGACAGTGAGCGGCACAAAGTAATAAGCCTTGCGGCCAAGGGCGGCGGCGAGGGCGCGCGGCACGGCCGCAATCATGCGCTCCAGGTCGTTCGCTGCCAGCGAGATCTGTCCGATGCTGGCAAAGCATATGCCGTTTGG
>DASQXC010000306.1:0-6875 GCA_035639935.1 Terriglobales bacterium | reverse complement strand
AGTCCGGCTGCGGTGCACGGTGCCTGCGGCGGCGGCCCGCCGTTAAGATAAACCTGACCCTTGTCAGTGTAGATGTTTCCGTTTACGAGTGTGCCGGTGCTATCTGTGGTGAAAATAGCGCCGCTCGGGGCCTGTGCCATTGCAGGCTGGACGGCGAAGGCAATCAGCATTAATGTGCAGAGCCACAACGCGGTGCTGCGGCCACATGTGCGAACTTGCGTTTTCATATGCGAACCTCTCTGTGCGCAGCCGCTCGCGAACTTTTTGGCTGGCAACAACATTTCTCCGGGTGAGTCAGCGGTTCCCCGCATGCGTTCGCTCCGGAGGCTTTTGTGTGGGGCATAAACTTTTTTCTACTGCTAATCGCTGGTCTGGGCGATTTGCGGCAATGATGTTCTGCCCGCAAGTGAGGCTTGACAATTCCGAGGAAGTGTTACGCGGTGAGCAGTAAGTTGTAACCGGCTTCTACAACCTAAGTTGTAGGCCGCCACCGGTGTGCTGGATAGAGCGGCTTGACAATAGCTATCCGTTTCCTTGACCCAGCATTTCCGGTTACAGGAAATGTGGAAGCCCACGCCTTCAGAGTCTGTTACGAAACTCCAAGCTGCAACTTCAGAGTGGAAGAGCAGACGCAAAAAGGGCGCGAAGCGCGCGGCAGAAGGATGCGCGATGCGGGATGCCGGGAGACGGCCTCTAGCTGCAAGTGGTTTGCGCGGGTTCCAGCCGGTAATTCAGAATCGCCGCCGCCAGCAAGGGCGCGTATTGCGGAGCTTGTGGCGACTCGCTGCGCACGATGCGCGCGGTACAGAAAAGTTGAACAGGGGCCGCGTTGTCGTGGCGCACCGGCAAGGCGATGCGCAACTCGACTTCGGCCCCTGTGGGGAGGACCTGCTCCGCGCAAAACAACACCCCCGACCCGCTCAGGTTTGCGCTGCGCCCGCTGAGCCAGCCGGCTTCGCCCAGCTTGCGATAGTGCAGCGGCAGTTCTAAAGCATATCTTCGGAAACGGCGTTCCAGTGACATGTTCGCGGTGCCAGTCCTGGTCAAGAGACACATTGACAATGTGACACTGTGAGGCGATGGAAGTCATTTCACAATCCCGCGAGGGTGTGAGGGCGGTGGTGAGAAGGTTGTAGGTCGGACACTACAACTTAGGTTGTATGTTGGCCGAGACATGAATTCGCAGAAAAGAAAGGGCCAACCACAGGAGCTGGCACCTCTGTTGCACTCTTCAAAGAGCAGTCAGTAAAACTTACCGAAAATTAACCCTCCCTAAAGAAAAACTTCCGTCATCGCGGGACCTGTGCCGGGGGTTGGCGTTTCAACTGTGTGAATGGCTTAGTCAAAAGGGCTACTTATTTCGATGAAGCAATGTGGCAACTTAAGATAGGCCTCTTGTGTTACCCGCGACGGTCAGGCCGACCTGCGCTGCGGGGCGAGGTCATGATCCAGCGCGAAGAGCACCAGGTCCAGGCGGTTCGAGACTTCGAGTTTCTGGTAGATGTTGCTGAGATGACGTTTGACGGTCTCTTCGCTGAGCAGGAGTTTGTTAGCGATGTCTTTGTTTGTCCCGCCGTGCAACACTTCGGAGATGATCTCGAGCTCCCGCGGTGTCAGTCCGAAGGTGCCCTTTGGCTTGCCCGAAGACGCCGCCCATTCGGCCATGGTCTCGCGGTCTACCCAAAACTCTCCCGCCATGACCCGGCGGATGGCCCTGAGTACCATTTCTGCGGCGGCCTCTTTGCGCACCAGTCCGCGCGCTCCCAACTGGAGCATCTCCACCGCTTCGGGCTTTCTGATGACGGCCGCCAAGATGATGGTTCGGGTTTTCAATTGCGCGCCCGACAGCCGCCGCAGGATCGCGAAACCGTCTAGCCTAGGTAAGTTGATGTCCAGCAGCAGCACGTCCGGCTGCAGCTTTGGTACGAGCGCGACCGCCTGCTCGCCATCAGCGGCTTCACCCGTAACACGCAAATCACGTTCGCTCTCCAGCAGCTTGCGCAGGCCGCTGCGGAAGATCGGATGGTCTTCGGCAATGACAATGCTGACCATGGGCGAACCCAAAGCGCGCAGGCTCCAAGGATGGACTTCTAATTGGCGACAGTTGAACCGGGGGAGGGAGGGACAGTGGCCCAATGGAGCCGTATTCTACGCCAACTGTGCTTCTACAGCTACTGCTTTCCTGAATCTGCTCTAATCGATCCACCGGCCCGCCGCAGCTTTGGCTGCCAAGGGGATGGTGATCTCCAGTTTTGTGCCGGAACCACGGCTGGACTCGATCGTCAGGTTTCCACGCAGCAAGCGCACGCGTTGCTTGATGACCGCAGGGCCGCTGGCGGCGGCATCCAATTCCGGCATGCTCATCCGGCCCTGGAAATCAAGACCCTGCCCGTCGTCTTCAATCACCAGGTGAACTCGGCTGTCCTGAACCGTGAAACGAACCACCGCGTTGCGTGCTCTGCTATGTTTCACAACGTTGGTTAACGCCTCCTGCACGATGCACGCTATCTCATGAGAGGTGCGGGGCGACAATTTGGCTCCGTTCACCTCTGAAATGAAGTCAACGTTGATGCCCTTATCGCGAAACTTATTGACGGTGGTTTCCAGGAACGCCGGCAGGTTGTCGGGGGAAGCATCGGATGCGTCGGTCTGCTGAACAATCTTGCGTAACGCCACGTTCTGCTGGTGCGTCAAACTCTGGATTTCCAGGAGATCGCCCTCTAATCCGGGAACCTGTTGCGCCACCTTCTTGCGCAGCAGGTACAGCGACATTTCCAGTGCGGAGAGGGACTGCAGGGCACCATCGTGTAATTCCCGTGCCAGGCGGGCTCGTTCGGCGGCAGCAGCGCGCTGTCGTATCCGCCGGAGAAGATAGATGTTGTACATGGTCGGGGCCACCTGCTGGACAATAGATGCCAGAAACACCAAGTTCCATTCCGCTTTGCCAGTAAGGTCGGAATCCAGCAAAAGAAGCCGGCCAGACAAACGCGTTCCCAGTTCTACAGCGGCCACGAATGCGGTGCGAAACGGGAACTGCGCCACAAAGGCAGAAGGCAGGTGAACAGTCACCTTGCGCGGCGCGCCGCCCTCCGGGTCTAATGCCACGGCATCGAGTCCTGCAGGCCGGCGCACCAGGTAAAGCACAGGAGCCGGCAATGGGAAGAAATAGCTTTCTCGCTCCGCGGCCTGCAGTTCGCGGGGCTGGACGATCGTATCGTTGCTGTTGCCGCGGGAATTCACGTGCCACAGGAAAGCGTGCCCGCCGGTGCTTCTCTCTTGCACAACCCACATAGCTTGTTTGCTGGCGAAAACCTCCAGGAGGTCCTTCAACACGGCGTCCAGCGATCCTGCCACACCGTATTCCGCTCTTGCCTTCCCGATCAGACGCGCAATGGTGGACGCCTCGGCGCGCAACTGCTTCTTGCTCTCGCCCAGATATCCCACCAAAATCGCCATTACCAGCAAGTTGACGGCCCGCATGATGAGTCGATTCAGGTCCAATTCGGCTTGCAGCCAGTGCGCCAGGGGACCATACCGCAGCAGCACGCCTTCCATGATCAGCACCGCACATAGAATGGAACTGATGTACAAAGTCTTCCTCAAACCCCAGCGATAAGCGGTCCCCAGAAGCACAAAAACAAAGAACAAGAAGAAGGGGCTGGAGGGGCCTGCGCTGAACAGACTGATGAGCGCCGCCCATCCGGCGTCGAGCCCAGCGACCACTTGCGAGTATCTATGCGTGACCCGATGTCGAGTCCGCAGTAGTAATAGTGCGCTGAGGCTGTAAAGCAGATAAGCCAGCAGCAGTCGGTAAACCAGCTTCGAGAACCGGCCTGGCTGTGTTGGATCCAGTGTGATCGCCAGCAGCGAAGCTGCAGCCAAGACGGCTCGAGCCGTCGCGATGACGTACTCGACGCGAAACGATTCGGCTGCGCTGGCGGGGAGTGCAGCCACTGCGGAAAATCTGCGTTCGTTCATGGCCGGGCACCTTTGGCTTCAGCACCGGCACCGCAATAGGGTCAAAAACCGTGCCTGCGGATAATGGCGTAGCCCGCAATGTGGTAGTTTTCGTTTTTGACCGAGATCTCTGGGAGCGGCGCAACGCCTCGATCGCTTGAGGCCTGGGAACCTTGGGGCCTGGGGACCCGCGGGGGAGAGACCACAAACCTTACAACAGAGACTCACAAAAAGCAAGAGGCTGGAAGACCTAACTGTAACTTGCCATTGCTTTTACCGTGGCTGGAGGGGCTGGGTGGATTGCTGATGATAGATTGGAAATAGCCAAGGCGCGTGCTATCAAGCTTTTCCCTGTCCGAGCGACGTACTCTTGCGGGGCTCCGGCCATGCGCTCGAGGCAGGTACAATAAGCAGCAATGGCGAATCTCCCATTGCCGATCGCAGCATTTTTCGCGGGGGTGCTCTCGTTCCTCTCGCCGTGCGTGCTGCCGCTGGTTCCGGGGTATGTATCTTTGATTTCCGGTGTCGGCGCCGAAGGCCTGGAGGCGAGAGAGGATCGGTTGCTGGGCACACTCATGGTCAACTCAGTTATGTTCATCTTAGGGTTCTCCATTGTGTTCATCGCGCTGGGGGCAGTGGCGACCGAGATTGGACAACTCACGCGGCAGTACTATCCTATCCTTACGCGAATAGCGGGCGTCGTGATCATCGTTTTCGGCCTGCACCTGACGGGGCTGTTCAAGATCAATGCGCTCTACGCCGACAAGCGCATGCACAACATCAAGGGATCGAGCACGGCAGCAGGCGCCTTCGCGGTGGGCTTCGCCTTCGCCTTTGGGTGGACACCGTGTATTGGACCGATTTTGGCGACAATCCTGGCGTTCGCCGCCTCGGAGAATTCCGTCGCCAAGGGCACTGCACTTTTAGCGGTATATGCTGCGGGTCTGGCGGTGCCGTTCCTGCTGACGTCGCTGGGCATCGACCGCTTCCTGCAGTTCTACGCCCGTTTCCGCCGCCACCTGCACGCGGTCGAGGTCGCGAGCGGGGTGCTGCTCATCGCCATCGGTGCGCTGATCGTGACGCGCCACTTCACCATTCTGTCCGGCTGGCTGTCTTTTTTGAACCGCTTTGCATTGTGAGGAGCCGTGAAACGTAATGCCATCGTACTCGCCGTCGTGATTGCAGCCGTGGCCCTGATGCTGTTCACCGGCGTTCGCATGACCAAACCGAAAGCCGGCACGCTCAAGCTTCCGGCCGTCGGGAAGAACGGGTCGGTAGCGCCTGATTTCGAGTTGAAGAGCCTCGAAGGCAAGCCGGTGCGGCTCTCTGATTTTCGCGGCAAAGCGGTGCTATTGAATTTCTGGGCTACTTGGTGCGCGCCGTGCAAGGTTGAGATGCCGTGGTTCGTCGATCTGCAGAAGCAGTACGGGACGCAAGGCTTGCAGGTGATTGGCGTTGCCATGGATGATTCCGGTGAAGAAGCCATCGCCAAGTTCGCCGGAGAAATGGGGGTCAATTATCCGGTGCTGATCGGCAAAGAAGCGGTGGGCGATGCCTACGGAGGTGTGGAGTTTCTGCCCACGACCTTCTTCATCGACCGCCAAGGCAGGGTGGTGGACCGAGTCTTCGGGCTGGTGGGCCACAGCGACATTGAAGACAACATCAAGAAAGCTCTGGGTGTGGGCTCGCCAACACAAGCCAACGCCGCTCCAGCAAGTGCGAAGGAGTCAGCGCGATGAGATCAGCCATGATCGGACTTGTGTCCGGGTTTGTGCTTGTAATCACGGCCGTGAGTGCCGCGATGTTCGACACGCCTTCTCAGACATCATCCTGGGTGACCCCGCTGCCAGTCTCCAAGGTTTCGGTGTCGGCAGGCAAAACAGCGCGGGTGCAACTGCGCTTCAAAGTCGCGGACGGATACCACATCAACTCCAATCAGCCGGGATCAGAATTGCTGATCCCAACCAAACTGCAGCTCGATCCGCCCACCGATATCGGTATTGGGTCGATCACGTATCCTAAAGGCCACGATTTGACGCTGGCCCTCGCTCCCGGCGAGAAGCTCAACGTGTACACCGGCGAATTCGCGCTCGCCGCCAGGGTGAGCGCAACCAGCAGCGCGATGCCGGGCAAATACAAGGTGCATGGGCAGCTCAAGTACCAGGCCTGCAACGACCGCTCCTGTTTTCCGCCGAAACTGGCGCCCGTGGAGTTCGAAGTCCAGGTGCTGAAGAGGCTGTCCGCATCCGGCACGGCGCACAATCCTCCGCAGAGCCCGCATATTCACCGTTAGCAATCCCAGTCAATTGAGGCGCTAGAGCGATTTCGGTTGTAGTGCAGCCCGTAGACTTTTAGCCGACCCGAAACCAAGTGAAGGGGCACGCCTTCAGGCGTGCCATCCAAACCTGAATTTGGATGGGCCGTCAGGCCCTGAGTCTCGGGGGCTAAAAGCCCGATGATTATCCCTGTTCGACGCGGCACGACTAGAAGTCGTCTTGTGTCGGCTTACCCGGCTAAGCGCAGGAGACTTCAGGTGAAACTGCCTCAGCTCCTAGCCTCGAGTGGCTCCGCCCTGCGGACGCTCGCGTAGAAGACAGGCATGATCACGAGGGTGACAATCATGGAGATGGTCAGTCCTCCGATGACTGCAATGGCAAGTGGCCGTTGCAGTTCAGCGCCCGAGCCAATGCCAAGCGCGAGCGGTACCAGTCCGAAAAGAGTACAGAGAGTTGTCATCAGGATGGGCCGAAGTCGGATGCGGCCGGCTTGCACCAGCGCCTCCCGAATGGATAAATGCCCATGCAGCCGCTCGAAATATTCGAACAGGATAATGCCGTTCTTGACCACCAGGCCCACCATGAGGATCACGCCCATGAATGAGGACACATTCAGCGCGGTCCCCGTGATCCACAGCAGGA
>DASQXC010000305.1:0-7343 GCA_035639935.1 Terriglobales bacterium | reverse complement strand
CATGCCCGGGTTTCCCGAGAAGTTCATGCCCTTCATGGATCAGCCCCCCGGTTCGCTACTGTCGTCCCACGCAATTATCAACTATGGCAGGATGATTCGTGCGCTTCGCAACTTCACCAAAGCGTCAATGAACAAAGTGCCGAGCTGGCGCCGGCGTTCGGACTCGCTAACGGCAAAGAGGGCATAATCGACAAGTTACGTGTGAGAGCAATTTTCACGGAGGGCGGGTGAGCGAATTCCGCAAGTTCGGAAGCGAGGAACACGTTCCGCATGGCAAGTCTCCGGCAGGGCCCACCGAGATCGTAGAGGCCGAAGACGCAATCCGCAAGCTCGCGGCAATCGTTATCCGTGATTTGTCTGCTCGGAAACCGTCCGGCGGCCCAAATGTTCAGGATACGGGGGCTGCCGTCGAATACACCTTCCCCAGCATTGAGGACCGATACCGCGTACTGGTAGAACAAATTCCAGCGGTTCTGTTCATCGTGTTTCTGGAAGGCGGTCTGAGCGAAGCCTACGTCAGCCCGCAAATCGAGCAGATTCTGGGGTTCTCACGAGAGGAGTGGCTGGATGATCCGACCCGCTGGTATCACCAGATCCACCCTGATGACAGGGCGCGCTGGAGTCTCGAGGCTGCCGAGATGTTCCTCTCCGGTAAGCCCCTGAAGTCCGTGTACCGGGTGATCGCGCGCAATGGCCGCGTCGTTTGGTTCCATTGCGAAGCCAAGTTGGTGCGCAGAAAAGACGGTCAGCCGTGGTTTATTCACGGCGTGGGCTTCGATGTCACAGAACTCAAGGAGACGGAGCAGGCACTGCAACGCGAGAGCGCCGAGCACGAGCGCTTACAGAAGGTTGAACTTGAGCGCCAGATCGCGAAAGCAGCGCAGACCGAGTCGCGCCTGACTGCAATCTTCGAATCCTCGCAGGACGCGATCATCGGCAAGAGCTTGGATGGGATCATCACCGACTGGAACGCAGCCGCGACTCGCTTGTTCGGGTACCCGCCGGAGGAGATCTTGGGCAAGCCCGTTCTGCTCCTGGTTCCGCCGGAGTTGCATCAGCAGGAAATTGACATGCTGCAAAGGCTAAGCGCGGGCGAGCGTCTTGCCCCCCAGGAAATGCAGGGCCTTACCAAGGATGGCACTCGCGTGGACGTGTCGCTGACGGTATCCCCGATCAGGGATGCTGCCGGTCGGGTGATTGGCGGATCCAGTATCGTAAGAGATATCACGGAACAAAAGCGGTCTGAACGAGCCTTGCGCGACAGCGAGGAGCGGTTCCGCTCTGTGTTTGAGCAAACCACAGGCGGGATCGCTCAGGTGGACCTCACCGGCAGGTTCGTTCTGGTCAATGATCATTATTGCGAGATCGTCGGCCGATCACGCGAAGAGTTGCTAGAGCTGCGGATCGCGGACGTCATCCACCCCGACGACCGGGACCGCAACCTGGAGCAGTTTTTCGCGCTGGCGCGGGGCGGCCCGAACTTCGCCATTGAAAACAGGTACGTGCGTCCAGACGGCTCGCACGTATGGGTGAAAAGCTACGTCTGCGCCATTCGCGATGTCCAGGGCAAAGTGACGTATATCACGGCCGCCGTGGTGGATATCACGGACCGCATCCTGGCTGAGCAAGCGCTGCGCGAAAGCGAGGAGCGCTTTCGCAGTATGGCGGAAACCGCGGCCGATGCCATCTTCCGCATCAATGAAGCAAGCATCATTCTGTTCGCGAACCCGGCGGCAGAGAAGATCTTCGGATACAAGCCGGAAGAGTTGGTGGGCAAGGAGCTCACTATCCTCATGCCGGACTGCCTGCGCGAGCTCCACCGCGCCGGGATTGCGCGCTATGTGCAGGGCGGCGGGAAACGTCACGTCGATTGGGGACGCTTCGAAGTCGTTGGTTTGCATAAAGACGGCCGCGAGATCTCGCTTGAAGTCTCTCTCGGCGAATTGGCGGACAGGCGTGTTTTCACCGGGTTTGTTCGCGACGTAACCGAACGGAAGCAAATAGAAGAAAAGCTGCGCATTACGGAGAAGCTCGCCGCCACCGGCCGCTTGGCAGCAACCATTTCCCATGAAATCAACAACCCGCTGGAAGCAATCACAAACTTTGTTTACCTCGCCAAGCAGGATCCGTCACTTGGTGAAGCGACACGGCAGCTGTTGGAAGGTGCCGATCGCGAACTGCAACGAGTCGTTCATATTTCGCGGCAGACGCTGGGTTTTTATCGCGACACTTCCCGTCCGGTCCGAATCAATGTGGCGGAATTGTTGAGCGATATCATCGAGCTGTACCGCAGCAAAATCGCATACAGGAAGCTTCGTTTATGTACCCGCTTCGATAGGTCATGCGAGGTGCATGCCCTGCAAGGGGACCTCCGGCAGGTGTTCGCGAACATTCTGGCCAACGCGATTGAAGCCTCTCCTGAAAACGGAACCCTCACATTGCGTGTGGCCGCCGGGCGCGATTGGAAGAGCCCGGAAAGATCCATCGTTCGGGTTAGTTTTTACGATCAAGGACCGGGAATTCCGGCGCAGGCGCGGGCTCGGATCTTTGAGCCCTTCTATTCCACGAAACGAGACATCGGCACCGGCTTGGGATTGTGGGTATCCAAGTCTCTCATCGAGAAACACGGTGGCTTGATCCGGCTCAGGAGCAGTCTTGTACCCGGCCGCAGCGGAACCCTTTTTTCCGTGTTACTGCCTTTCGGTGATGCGGCCAAGCAGTCCGCGCGGGCTGCGTAATGGCAAGGGAGACAATCGCGGCGCCATGAAGCCGACGATTCTGGTTGTCGGCGATGACCGCAATAACACCGACGCTCTCCTTGCTATTTTGAGCGACAGGATTGTATGGCAGTCAAAAAGAATCGTCAGGTTTGCCTTGGTTAACCCGTCCAATTGCAGATCTTGTGAACCTCGGCTGGCAACCATCCGGGTTCTCACAGCATCTGTGGGGGGGTTTTTGCGCTCTCCTGTGTCGCTATCCCATGGCGACCGCCTTACATCCCGTCATCCGGCGCCAGCGCATTTGCATACGGGGAATTGTGCAAGGGGTTGGTTTTCGGCCCTTTGTCTATAAGCTCGCCCAACGTACCGGAGTAGCAGGTTTTATTCTGAACTCTTCGTCCGGCGTCCTGATCGAGGCCGAGGGCAACGACCGAGCGCTCGATGAATTCATTGAGGCGCTACACACCCAGCTCCCCCCGCTCGCTCGCATGGACGAAATCACCATCACCGAACTGGAGCCGGCGGGGTACAGCACTTTTGAAATCTGCCAAAGCCGGGCCGTGGACGGGGATTTCGTGCTGGTTTCGCCCGACATGGCTACATGCGCCGATTGCGCGCGCGAGTTCGGCGATCCGGGGAATCGCCGCTTCGGATATCCTTTCACGAATTGCACCAATTGCGGCCCGCGCTACACCATCATCCGCGACATCCCGTACGACCGGCCGATGACGACGATGGCCGAGTTCCGCATGTGCCCCGACTGTGAAGCCGAGTATCAGGATCCTGCCAACCGCCGCTTTCACGCCCAGCCTAATGCGTGTCCCGTTTGCGGCCCCACGGTGACGCTGGCCAAGAGTGGATCATTCCTGCCGTCGAATGGCGTGTACGGTTTCGGCCATCTGTCGCTCTCCGTATTCCGGGATGTGCGGCAACTGCTGCATGAGGGCGCGATTGTCGGTGTCAAGGGCTTAGGCGGTTTTCAGCTTGCCTGTGACGCAGAGAACGATATCGCAGTGCGGCATCTGCGGCGGCGCAAGAAGCGCAGTGACAAGCCTTTCGCCCTGATGGCGCGTGATCTTGCCGCTGTCGAGAAGATCTGCTACGTCTCCGAGGCCGACCGGCAGCTTCTGCTCAGCCCGCAGCGGCCGATCGTGATTATGCCGCGCCGTCCGGGCGCCGCGATCGCGTCAGATGTGGCCCCGGGGAACAACACCTTCGGCGTGATGCTGGCTTACACACCGCTTCATTTCCTGCTCTTCGCCGACCTGCCCGACGGTCCGGCGGAATTCACTGCGCTGGTGATGACCAGCGGCAATATCAGCGAGGAGCCGATTGTTACAAGCAATCAAGAAGCCTGGCAGCGCCTGGAAGCGGTCGCCGATTGGTTCCTCTTCCACAACCGTGAGATTTACATGCGGGTGGATGATTCGGTGGCGCGGAGCTTCGAAGGCCGCGCGCGGCTGCTACGGCGTTCCCGTGGATACGCGCCCCAGCCGATCGACTTGGGGTCCCCCATATGTGAATTGCTGGCCTGCGGCGGCGAACTGAAGAACACCTTTTGCCTGACCAAAGATCGCTACGCCATTCTGAGCCAGCACATCGGCGACGTGGAAAACTACGAAACACTCGAGTTCTTCAAAGAGACGCTGGCGAACCTGAAGAGGCTTTTTCGCGTGGAACCCAAGGCGGTTGCTCACGACTTGCATCCTCGTTATCTGACGTCGCGGCTTGCGGCCGAGCTGCCGCTTCCGAAAATCGGCGTGCAACACCATCACGCACACGTCGCCAGTTGCATGGCCGAGAACGGCCTCACCGGCAGAGTGATCGGCGTCGCCTTCGATGGCACGGGATACGGTACCGATGGTCAGATATGGGGCGGCGAGTTCCTGGTCGCCGACTTTGCTGGGTTCGAGCGCCGCGCGCATTTCCGTTACGTCCCGCTGCCCGGCGGCGATGTGGCGGTGCGCCAGACGTGGCGACCGGCGTTGAGCTGGCTACGCGATACCCTTGGGTCAGAAATCTCGGGAGATCTGCCGCTGTTCCATCAAGTTCCGGAACGCGACATAGATTTGGTCTCCCAGATGATCGCACGCCGCGTGAACACCATCCTGACTTCCTCTTGCGGGCGTCTTTTCGACGCCGTGGCATCGCTCATTGGCTTGCGGCAGGAGGTCACGTTCGAGGGCCAAGCGGCGATCGAACTTGAGATGGCAACGCAAGCGGGCGTCGAGGACGCCTATTCCTTCGAGATCGACTCCAGTAATCCCGCCCAGATTGACGTGCGGCCCGCAATCCAGAATATCGTGCGCGATCTCAAGAATGGCCAGACGAGGGGCGTCATCGCCAGCCGTTTTCATAACACCATCGCGGCGGTGATCGCGGAAGTTTGCCGTCGCATCCGTGGAAGTGACCACCTGAACCGCGTGTGCCTGAGCGGGGGGACATTCCAGAACATATACCTGCTGGAGTGCGCGGTCGCTCTTCTGCGCCGGCTCGGCTTTGAAGTATTTTTGCATTCCCTGGTGCCGCCCAACGACGGCGGCATTGCCCTTGGACAGGCGGTCATCGCAAATGCGGTCCTGAATTCGGGAGCGTAGCTCATGTGCCTGGCGATCCCCGGCAAGGTGCTGGAAGAGTTTGAGCGGCGCGGCATGCGCATGGCCAAGGTGCAGTTCGGCGGCATTGTGCGAGAGGCTTCGCTGGACTACGTGCCGCAGGCCAAAGTTGGCGATTACGTGCTGGTGCACGTGGGCTTCGCCATCAGCACGGTGGACCCGGAAGAAGCGTCCCGGACGTACCAGCTCCTGGAAGAAATGGACCAACTGACCGAACTCAAGGCCCCGGTCGTGGACGAGGTTTCGGCAAGGAAGCCGCAATGAAGTATATCGACGAGTACCGTAATCCGCGGCTCGCGCAGTCAGTGGTCAATGAGATCCGCCGCATTCAGACGCGCCCGTGGGTGATCATGGAGGTCTGCGGCGGCCAGACCCATTCCATCGTCAAACACGGCATTGACCGCCTGCTGCCCGAAGGCATCGAACTGGTGCACGGCCCCGGTTGCCCAGTATGCGTCACGCCGCTTGAGACCATCGATAAGGCGCATGCCATCGCTGCTAAACCCGACGTGATCTTCTGCTCGTTCGGAGACATGCTGCGCGTGCCTGGATCGCACGGAGACCTGTTTACGCTCAAGTCGCAGGGCGCTGATGTACGCGTGGTCTATTCGCCGCTGGACTGCCTCAAAATCGCGCAAGCCAACCCCGAGAAGAAGGTGGTCTTCTTCGCCATCGGGTTCGAAACCACCGCCCCGGCCAATGCCATGCTCGTGTTCCGCGCAAAACAGGAGGGAATAAGAAACATCTCGATCCTGGTGTCGCATTCGCTGGTGCCACCCTCGATCAGCTACATCCTGCAGTCGCCGCTTAATCGCGTCCAGGCCTTCCTCGGGCCAGGGCATGTATGCACCATCATGGGCTACCGCGAATACGAGCCCATCAGCGAACGCTACAAGGTGCCGATTGTGATAACCGGCTTCGAGCCGCTGGACCTGCTTCAGGGCACGCTGATGGCGGTGCGCCAACTGGAGTCGGGGACGGCCATGGTTGAGAACCAGTACTCGCGTGTGCTTGGTCGCGACGGGAACGCGCCGGCGCGCAAGCTGGTCAACAGTGTCTTTGAAGTTTCGGACCGCAAATGGCGCGGCGTCGGCTGGATCCCAAAGAGCGGCTACAAGCTGCGCTGGGAGTACCGCGAGCACGATGCCGAGCGGCTCTTCGAGGTCAAAGAGATCGATACCAAAGAGCCTGCCATTTGCATCAGCGGGCAGATACTGAAGGGCATCAAGAAGCCCCACGACTGTCCGGCGTTCGGGACAATGTGCACGCCATTGACGCCGCTGGGCGCAACCATGGTCTCCGCTGAGGGCGCTTGCGCCGCGTACTACGCTTACGGACGCCATCTGGAGAAGCAGAAAGTTGAAGCCGCCGCACAACTAGGAGGTGCCGCATGAGCAACACGTCAGTGGCCGCCGCCATCCCGGCAATCTCGCCGCAAGAGTGGCACGACAAAGTCATGCGCAAGTGCCAGGAGTCAGTCGCGGTCAAGAGCAAGTTCTTCGAGCGCTATGCCAGGGAAATCGGGGAACTCAGCCAGAAGATGGCGGAGCGCTTCGCGCGCGGCCGCCGTTTGTGGGTGATGGGCAACGGCGGAAGCGCCTGCGACGCCCAGCACGTCGCGGTCGAGTTCATTCATCCCATCATCGAAAAGCGGCGCGCCTTGCCGGCGCTCGATCTCGTCAGCCAGATTCCCGTGGTGACCGCCATCTCGAACGACAAGGACTTCGCTCGCGTTTTCGTGGACCAGCTTGAACTCTGGGGCGAAAAGGACGATATGGCGCTGGCCATCTCCACCAGCGGCAAGTCGCCCAACCTTATTTATGCGCTGGAAGCGGCGCGCGAGAAGGGAATGCTGACTATCGCTTTTTCCGGCAAGGACGGCGGGCGCATGCCCGAGGTTTCCGATTACTGCTTCACGGTGCCCAGCTTCAGCATCCACCGCATCCAAGAGTCGCATGTCGCGCTCCTGCACATTCTCTGGGACCTGACGCACGTCGCCATGGGCGAG
>DASQXC010000304.1:0-4034 GCA_035639935.1 Terriglobales bacterium | reverse complement strand
CACCGCCGATCACGGTAATGCCGAGATGATGATCGATCCCACGACCGGCGGTCCGCACACCGCACATACGACCAATCCTGTGCCGCTTATCGTCGTAAGCGGTGAGAATGAGAATTTTCGGCTTCGACCGGCTGGCGCCTTGCAAGACATCGCTCCCACCATGCTCGGGCTGCTGGGAATCCCACAGCCTAAGGAGATGACCGGGCAAGATCTGCGCGTGCCTATCGGTGCCGCAGTCAAAAAATGAAAACCGCGGAGGACGCAGAGGATGCGAGGGAAAGATTAGCCCGCGGCCTTTCAAATCCGCGTCAATCCGCGTTCTTCCACGGCGAATATGAAGTTACTGATTGTAATCCATCATCCCTTTGCCCTTTGGAGCGCGCCTGCCTGGTTGGGCGAGCGGATCCGCCGCGATTTCCCCCAGATCGAAGTCGAGCAGCGCAACACGTATGAGAATCTTGCGGAGCACATTCGCGATGCTGAAATCTTCTTTGGCTGGTCGCTGCGCGGAGAGCAGGTCCGCGCGGCGAAGAAGCTGCGCTGGATCCACTCTACTGCCGCGGCTGTCCACCAGTTGATGTCGCCGGAGCTGCGCGCCAGCGACGTGATCGTCACCAATTCCCGCTCTGTCCATGGGCCTGTAGTCGCCGAACACGCCATCTCACTGATGTTTGCGCTCGCCAAGCGCCTGCCCGACGCTGTGCGCTATCAGCAGCAGCACGTGTGGGCGCAGGAGCAGATCAGCTATCAGAATCCGCACCCGACCGAACTCGCCAGCTCCACCTTGGGCCTGATGGGCTACGGCGCGATCGGCACTGAGGTCGCCCGCAGCTCTGTGGCGCTGGGAATGCGCGTCCTGGTGGTTCGCCAGCACCCGTACGAGGAAAATGGGCCGGATTTGCCTCAGAACGAAACTTTCTCATCCCGCGCAAGCGCCACTGGTTTTGCGGCGCAAGCTGAGGCCTGCGCTGGGCGAAGTCGAAGCGGATCGAGGTTCGAGACTTTCGGGCCAGATCGTCTCGACGAAGTCATTTCCGAATCCGACTTCCTGGTGTTGGCTGCCCCACTCACCGAGAAAACGCGCCACATCATCAACGCCGAGCGCCTCGCCCGCATGAAGCCGACGGCTTACATCATCAATGTCGCCCGCGGGGCGCTGATCGATGAGGCCGCTCTCGTCGAGGTTCTGCGGAATCGCCGCATCGGCGGCGCAGGCCTCGACGTTTTTGACCAAGAACCCTTGGCCGCCGACTCCCCGCTCTGGGACTTGGATAACGTGCTGACCACGCCCCACACCGCCGCTACATCCCATAAGATGTGGGAGCGCCACTACTTACTGATCAAGGAGAACCTCCGGCGCTATCTTGCCGGCGAGCCGCTTTTGGGGATGGTGGACAAACAGGCGGGATATTGAATCGGTTCATCGGGTGATCGGG
Source organism: Terriglobales bacterium (assembly GCA_035639935.1). GTDB lineage: Bacteria > Acidobacteriota > Terriglobia > Terriglobales > Acidobacteriaceae > JAHFUA01. Next base: position 2,598 of record DASQXC010000304.1, on the reverse strand, counting down.
TCGTCGGGAGATCGGGTCATTGAAAAAACTAACGGTCACTCGCGAAAGGGATCACCCGATGACCCGATCACCCGGTGTGCCGATTCAGTGGCCCCGACTACTGCAGCAAGGGCTCCAGCGCCGTTTGAAAGCGCGCAATGAAGCGTTCTTCGAGGAAATTCTCTTCCACGCGCCTGCGGGCCGCCACCCCAAGCGAGGTCGCGAATTCTGAATCGCCGAGCACGCGGACTGCGGCTTGGGCGATGCTGGAAATCGAAACATCGTTGACCAGGATCGCGCCTCCGTTGGGGAACAGCTCGCTAATCACGGTGCCCGCCAGGCCTAGCACGGGCACGCCGGCCGCCGCTGCTTCCACTCCCGCGAGTCCGAACCCCTCCTGCTTCGAAGGGAAGAAGAAAAGACGACTGCGCGAGTAGATTTGGTCGCGCTGCTGGTCGCTCAAGCGGCCGAGGAACTCGACACCGGCGATCTGTTCGCTGGCGACGCGCCGCCTGAGACGCGCCTGATCATCACCGCCGCCAACGATGAGCAGCTTCGCATCAGGAATGGATTTGTGCACTTCCGGCCAGGCATCGAGCAGGGAGTCGTGTCCTTTGAGGCGCTCGGCGGTTGCCATTCGTCCGACAATCAATCCCACGGGCGGCAGTTCACCCGCAGGCACCGCCTCCTTCCGCCGGGGCACGCCCAGCCAGGTCACCGTCACCGGCGGTAGCCAAGGGTTCACGGCGCGTGCTGCCGCCACGGTGGTCGCGGAGTTGGAGAGCAGGATGGTGGCCTTCAGCAGCGCTTCGCGCCGGCGATTCACCAGCGGTTCCCAAACCTCGGTGCCGTGCAGGAAGACGCCGTAGGGCACCCCCTTCAGGCGAGGCAGCAGATGATGGATGGCCGCCAGGTGAACGTGCTCATAGAGGACTAAGTCCGGTTTGCTCCGGGAGGCCCAGAGCGCACTCGCTGCGAACACACCCTTTCGCAACAGACGCGGCAGTGAGACTGGATGCCTCCACACCACCACCTCGTGCTCGCCGGCCAGCGCGTTCAGGATCAACCGGGACACTACCCCGATGCCGCCGTGCGCTGTGCCCAACCCGGAGGTCGCCAGCACAACCTTGCGACGAAGTCGCGCACTCATGGCACAATGAGAATCACTGGTGTCACGAGAGTACCACAACTTATTTGCGAGCCTTCCTGGATGAAGGTTCTGCACATTGTTCCGTCGTTCTATCCCGCCTTCAACTATGGCGGCCCCATCATCTCCGTGTATGAGTTGTGCGCGGGACTGGTGCGGCAGGGCTGCGAAGTACGGGTGCTGACCACGGATGCAAACGGTCTCGGTGCGGTGCTCGATGTCGCCAAGGATTCTCCCGTGACGCTGCCACCGGGCTTGCGCGTTCGTTATTGTCCGCGGATCTTCCGCCATTCCGTTTCTCCACGACTGCTGCGCCTGTTGGCGCCCTCGATTCGCTGGGCTGACGTCGTCCACCTCACCGCGGTTTACAACTTCCCCACCATTCCCACCTTGGCAGCGTGTCGCTGGCTGGGGAAGCCGCTGGTGTGGTCGCCGCGGGGTGCGCTGCAACGCTGGCAGAACTCGCGCCGGCCGGCGATGAAGGCAGCCTGGGAGAGCATTTGTCGCGGGCTGTCTCCCGGCAGCATGGTCCTGCACGTCACCTCCCCACAGGAGGCGGTGGAGAGCATTGCGAAATTCCCCGGCGCCCGCGCGGTCGTGATCCCCAATGGCGTCGAGCTTCCGCCGAATCTTGAGCACCGGAAGGATTGCGAATGCCTGCGCCTGCTATTCCTGGGTCGCCTCGATCCCAAGAAGGGAATTGAAAGCCTGCTCGCTGCGTGCCGCATGCTGGCCGGGAGACTGGGCCGGCGCTGGAAACTGGCGATCGCCGGTTCCGGCGGCGCAGCTTACACGGCCGAGCTCAAGCAGACCGCGCGTCATCTGGGATTGGGCGAACAGGTCAGCTTTGTCGGCGAGGCGCGTGAGAAGGCCAAAGCCGACCTCTTTGCCGAAAGCGATCTCGCCGTGTTTCCCTCGCACACTGAGAATTTCGCCATGGTGGTAGCGGAAGCTCTGGCGCATGGGCTTCCGGTCATCGCCAGCAAGGGAACCCCCTGGAGCGGCGTCGAGATACACGGCTGTGGTCTGTGGGTGGAAAACGATCCCGGCACGCTGGCGGATGCGATCGAACGCATGAGCACCATGCCGCTGCGCAAAATGGGAAAGCGTGGCCGCCAATGGATGGAGGCGGAATTCAGTTGGGAAACAGTCGCACAGGAAATGCTGCGACTTTATGGTAAGCTCTTGTCCAAAGAACCAGCCTGACCCAGGAATCCCTTGCTTACTTATCCCAGAGGCCAATCGCGTACGCGCGGGTCGCGTTTTCGTCGTCCTCCCCAAGGAGCCGTGAGCCACTGAATGTGCGGGATCGCGGCAGTGTTGGGGAAGCACAGGCCGGAATGCGCAGCGGCCATGGTCCGCGCCATGAACGACTCGCAGGCCCACCGTGGTCCCGACGACCAGGGCGCAGTAATGCTGCAGGCGGGCGATGCCATCGTGGCCCTGGGCAACCGCCGGCTGGCCATTCTCGA
>DASQXC010000303.1:0-9855 GCA_035639935.1 Terriglobales bacterium | reverse complement strand
TCGCTCAATCCGTGGCTTGGACAATCTCATTCGAATTGCCCGCTGGGCACAACGGCTGAACGTCGGTATCTACTTTGGCGGACAGTACTTCTTGTGACCCGAGGCGATAGTTGTTGAGAAATCGTCTTATCACTAACTGGCCCCGCCCCCTCGCCCTGCGCACGCTCCCCGATCACCGCAGCTCGTAGGATTTGTACACGATATGGTGCAACAAACGGGGCGGAAGTGGCGTCTACCCCTGTGCTTCTTATCGCAGGGTTGCCGCAATGTTGGTACGCTTCCACCCAAACCTGGGCTATGTCAGTAGGTGTCGTCCCCTGTTGGCCTTGTGGTGGACAGTGGCGGCGAGGTGGTCCACATCGGGAACAGCGATGTTGCAGACAAAATTGCTGTCGAGGAAGGTTGTCTCGTTGCGGCCCACAGCGTCACGGCGTATCTGAATCAGCAGGGCCTGCACTACGTTCGGGTCGTATTTCTGCGGCGTCATGCGCACCAGTTTGCTCAGGGCCTCGCCCACGGAGAGCGACGGCCGGTAGGCGCGCTCGCTGGTCATAGCGTCGAAGGTATCGGCCACGGCCACGATGCGCACGGGCAGCGACACTTCGTCGCTGCGCAGCCGGTCGGGATAGCCGGAGCCGTCGGCGCGCTCGTGATGCCAGCGCACGATCTCCGGGATCTGCGGCCAGGGGAACTCTACGTTGTGCACGATCTGGTGGCCGACGGTGGTGTGGTCCATGACTTCGCGGAACTCGCGCGGTTCCAGCGCTCCCGCCTTGCTGAAGATATATTTATCCACCGTGATTTTGCCGATATCGTGCAGGTAGCCCCCGGCACGCAAGCCGGCGACTTCCTGCTCGCTCATGCCCATGGCTTCGCCCAGCCCGGCGGCATACTGCCCGACGCGCAGCGAATGCCCATGCAGGTGTGGATCTTTTAGGTCGATCGCGCTGGCGAAGGCGTGCAGGGTATGGTTGTAAAAATCGTGCAGCGGGGCCGCCTGCCGCAAATAGTCCGAGATGCGCTGCTGCAGCGACTGGCTGAGGGTATGGTTGTGCAAGGCAAGGGCTACATAATGTCCCAGCAGACCGAGTGTTTCGAATTCGTCCGGCCCGTATTGGCCCTCGCCCTCGCGTCGCCCGAGAGCGATTACCCCGGCCAGTTTCGACCCTATTTTCAGCGGTACCACCAAGCGGAACAGCTCCGGCGCAACATTCCCGTTAGAGCCCAGGAGGTCTTCGCTGTTAGCGGGCGAGATTGCCTGTGGGCCGCGGGCGGTGGACAGGGCATGCACGTGCTTCGGAAGCAACGGGAGGACAGCCGCATCAGGAAACAGGGAGAAGCCGTTTGCGGTCACGGAACTGAGCATCGCCGACCGCTCACTGAAGGTGAACAGTGCTCCCTCGCGCGCCCCCGCCGCCTGCAGTATCAAACCGAGCATCGCTGCGGCAGTCTGAGAAAAATCGCGGTCAGCCGTGATCTCCGGTCCCAGTTCGGCCAGAGTTTGCATCGTCGCCAGCAGGCGGCGAAAATTGGTCTTTTGGATCGCCACGCCAGGCGGCGAGAATCGGGAGCAAGCCGAGAGTAACACGCGCCCCGCAGAGGAACTACGAGGGCTTTGTTGGTTAGTTTGGTGCCGGGAGAGTCTGGCGGCAAACGCCGCGCCGAAACTCGGAACGCCCCCCAACTCGGACATGGCCGCTATGTCGTCCCCACCAACATCGCCGCGCGCCAGAACGGTATCTCCTGACACCTTCATTCTTCGCCTGCCTAAGGCCGAGCTGCACCTGCACCTGGAAGGCTCGGTAGAACCGGCAACGCTTGTCGAGATCAGCCAACGACACGGCGACCCATTCACACTGGAGCAGGCCGAGGCGCTCTATCGCTACCGCGACTTCAGCGGCTTTCTGCTGGCCTTTAAGGCAATCAGCGAGCGCCTGCGCTCGCCGGAAGATTACGAGGCCATCGCCTACAACTTGATGAAGAGGCTGCGCTGCGAGAACGTACTGCATGCTGAAGTGTATGTGTCGGTCGGCGTTTGCCTGTGGCGCAAGCAGGATTTTGACGCCATCTTCGAGGGCCTGGAGCGCGGGCGCGAGCGCGGATATCGTGAGTTCGGCGTCTCGCTGCTGTGGGTGTTCGATGCCGTTCGGCAGTTCGGTCCGGAGGCGGCCCGGCAGGTGGTCGAAAAGGCGGTGCAGTTCAAGGATCATAATGTGGTAGGGATCGGGATTGGCGGCGATGAGCGCCAAGCCGCGCCCCAGCTCTTCCGCGAGTCATACGATCATGCGGCCGCCAATGGACTGCGCCTGACGGCGCATGCCGGGGAGACCACGGGGCCAGAGTCCATCTGGGGTGCCCTGAACCTCAAGGCCGAGCGCATCGGGCACGCCCTGAGCGCCTGGCAGGACCGTGAGCTGATGGCCGAGCTGGTGGAGCGTCAAATTCCTGTCGAGATCTGTCTGACCAGCAACCTGCAAACTAACTGCTGTCCACGGATTGAGGACCACCCGCTGCGGAAGTACTTTGATGCGGGCGTCATGGTCACGCTCAATACCGACGACCCGGCGATGTTTTACACCTCGCTTAACCGGGAATACGCGCTGGCTCAACAGGTCTTCGGCTTCAGCGACGAGCAATTGCGCGAGATCGCCCGCAATGGCTTCGAGGCCTCATTCCTTGTGGCGGAAAAGAAAATAGAATTGCTGAACCACTTCGATGTTGCGGTATAGATCATGATGGTTCCGTAGTACCATCATGATGTGCGTACCACATTCACCCTCGATGAGGACGTGGCGGCCAAGCTGAAGAGTGAAGCACGCCGTACGGGGCGCTCATTCAAGGAACTGGTAAATGAGCACCTTCGCCGCTCACTCAATACGCCTCCTCCGGCCGCCCAAAAACCATTTCGTTCGCGCGATCTCGGCTTAAGACCAGGTCTCGACTACGACAATGTCGGGCAGCTACTTGAGCAAATTGAGGGCCCATCTATAAGTGAGTGATCCTGGATTGACAGCAACCTGCTTCTCTCCTTTGATGCCGGGTCCAAACGCCATGTCGAGGCCCATCTTGGCTGGAAACGGTCTTAAATAGCCCGGAGCGCGTGGGTTTTGCGTGGGTGGCCTTGCTCGCATTCATGCGGAGTGGCACAAACCCAAGAGCGCTCTCGCAGGCACTCTCGGTAGATGAGGCAACGAGGATTGTCTCGAGCCTGTTGGAGCGACCGAGCGCCGTTCTCGTCCACCCAGGAGAGCGACATTGGGCTCTGCTTCAGCGACTGGTCGTTGATGCGCAAGCCAGAGGTGATCTCGTGACAGATGCACATTTGGCCGCACTCGCGATCGAACATGGCGCGGTAGTTTGCACCACCGATCGCGATTTCGCGCGCTTTCCGGGCCTGCGCTGGCAGAATCCTCTGCAAGCCTGAGAACATCTTTTATCGGCATGCCCCAGCACATCGGAATCGTTGCTTGTAGCATCCCCGGGGCCGCGCTCTGCTATGAGACCATCGGAATCGAAGCCGCCAAGCTCATGGGCGAGTGGGCGCATCCCGAGATGACGTTACACAACATCCCTATGAGCGAGTACCTGCCGCTGATCGAGCGTGGCGACTGGCAAGGCGTTGCCGATATTATGCTGCGGTCGGCAGATATCCTGGCGCGAGCGGGCGCCGATTTCCTGATCTGTCCCGACAACACGATCCATCAGGCTTTCCCCTATCTGCTCGAGCGCTCGCCGCGCCCCTGGCTGCACATCGCTGAAGAAGTGGCGCGCGAGGCTAAGCGCCGCGGCTTCCGCCGCGTCGGCCTCACGGGAACGAAGTTCCTGGTCGAAAGTCCCGTCTATCCCTCCAAGTTTGCCGAAGTTGGCATCGAGCTTTGCTTCCCCTCGGCGGAAGCACGCGAGGCCATCAACCGCATCATCTTTGAAGAGTTGGTGTACGGAAAATTCTGGCCCCAGTCGCTGTCCTACTTCCAACAGGTGATCGACTGTTTCAAGCACCAGGCATGCGAAGCGGTCGCGCTTGCCTGCACCGAGATTCCACTGCTGGTCAACGATGCCAATTCGCCGCTGCCCACGTTGGATTCGACGCGGATCTTGGCGCGGGCTGCGTTGAGGAGAGCAGTCAACCCTCAGCTTGAGCAGGCAACAATCAGCACTCAGTCAAACCCTGAGGCAAAGCCCCGCTGCGGATCGTGAAAGCTGAGTGCTGAGTGCTGATTGCCTATTCGATCTGCACCAGCGTGCCTGGCTGGGGCGTGGCGCCCGCGGGTGGGGCGGGGACGCGCTCCTGCCGTCCCCGGAAGAAGTCCAGATAGGAAACCTGGTGTACGCAAGAGACGGTGCAATGCGGAGCGCAGCCCTTCTCGGTCAGGTATTCGCGGCGGATGTCCTCGACCGTGTACCCCTCCAGCGGCTTGGCCGGATAGCCGCGCTGCTGCGAGCAGTAGTGCACCAGCCCGTCCTCGCAGACGTAAAGGTAGCGCGCGCCCGCGCGGCAGCGCCAGTGGTTGGGCCGGCCATTGGCGATGTTGTCCTGGAAGCGGTTGACACGGGCATAACTGCCTTTCTCCATAGCCTTCATCTGCCGGTAGATGGCGCGCTCGCGCTGGCTGAGCGGCAGCAATTGCCCGTTGCCGGAGTGGATTATGCCCACGGTCGAAGTGAAACCCAGTTCCAGCGCACGATGGCCGATGATCACGGCGTCCTGTGGATTCTTGATTCCGCCGCCCACCACGGAGTTGATGTTGACGTGGAACTCGGCATATGCAGCCAGCAATTGCAGCTTGTGATCGAGCACCTTGAGGCTCTTCTTGGAGACCTCGTCGGGCAGGACGTTGTCGATGGAGATCTGCAAGTGCTCGAGGCCCGCGCGATTCAGGCGCTGGATGCGCTCGGCCGTCAGCAGGTAGCCGTTGGTGATCAGTCCGCAGAGCGCGCCCGTCGAGCGGATGTGCCTCAGGATGGCGTCCAGGTCGGGATGCAGCAGCGGCTCCCCGCCAGAAACCGTCATGATTGTGGTGCCCAGCTCGGCCAGCTTGTCAATGCGGCGGAACATTGTCTCTACCGGCACCGGCTTCGAGACCGCATCAAACTCGTTGCAATAGGCGCAAGCCAGGTTGCAACGCCGCATGGGAATAATGTGCGCCAGCACCACGTGGTCCGTCGAGAGCAGGCCCTTGGCGATCATCTTCCACTCGCGCAAGCGGCGATGCATTGCCTTGATCTGGCGCCTGGCTCGTACTACGGCGGTTGGCATGTTCGGCTAGCGTACTAGAACATGTGCGGCAAGCGGTGGGCGAAGGATTTGCCTCTATTTTGCGTAATTTAGAGGCTGAACGGCGACTAGCAGCAGTCAATCTGGTCATCCATCAACTTCCCCAAAATTTCCTCAGATTTTGCTGTCTCAATGAGAGATTACCTGGCTTGCAACGGCGCTCCACCAGGGAGTTGAATCGAGCATAGATTGGATTCTCAGGCGGCCCCCGACAATGGGTCGAGCTGCTCATTGCCTGTCCTGGAGTCCTCGTTTATCTCCCACTGAATCGACTAGCTTCAACTCGAGGAAGTCTACGACGCCGAAGAGGCGGGGCAACCACCGGATGGGTGCGGGCAGGCCAAGGCGCCGCTCGTCGCGGAAGAGGCGGGGTTGCGTGAGCCGCAGCGTTTGTCCCCGCGATTCCAATTCGCAGCCAGCACTCGCTAAAACGTTGCGGACCCAGTCCGAGTCGCGTCCGTAGGTTAGGGCGATCACGTAGCCGTTGTCGTGCCGGAAGAGGTTCACCGGGGTCCGGTACTGTCGGCCCGTCTTCCGCCCGGTGTGCACGACCACACCGAAACCCGGCAAGCGCCGCGCCAGGGGGCGCATGAGATGATTCAGCACACGGCGATTGAAACCTGCCACCCAGCGGGGTAGAGGCATAGTGGGTGGGGCACCTCCAAGATGGTCTACCGAACTATGCCCCGCTGGGCGACGGCGATGCTGTCCCGGGTGGAATTCTTGACCGTGTACATCATCTCGTCAGCTTGGCGGATGATCTCGTGGGTGCTCTTAGCGTCTTCGGGGTAAGTGGCAAGGCCGATGGAAGCTCGCACGCTCAGCCGCAGCCCGTCGCTTTCCAGGAACGAGGTTTGGCGGAAAAAGTCCAGGAGGCGGCGCGCCACTACCCGGGCGCTTTCCTTGTTGGTCTGTGGCAGCAGGATGACGAATTCATCGCCGCCGTAGCGGAAAGCGTAATCGATAAGCCGCAGATGACGTTTGAGATGGGAGCCCACCTCGGTCAGCAGCTTGCTTCCGACGAGGTGGCCGTAGGTGTCGTTGACGCGCTTGAAATGGTCGAGGTCGATGAACAGCACGCTGAACTCGTATCCGAAGCGGGCCGAGCGATAGATCTCGGCTTCCAGGGTCTTATACAGATGCCGTGCGTTGAACAGCCCGGTGACGTCGTCGGTAATGGTGAGTTCCTGGATTTTTTCCACCGCGCGGGCGTTGTCGATAGCAATCGCGGCATAGTCGCATAGGGCGTGCAGAAAGAACATCTCGCTCTCGCCGAAGGCTTCCATGGCGCAGTTGATCAACTGGATCACTCCCAATACGCGGTGGCGCGAGCGCAGCGGCACGCAGATGATGGAGCGGGTCTGCCACTGGGTCATTTCATCCACGCGTTTGGCGAAGCGCGAGTCGTTGTAAACGTCGGGCACGATCAGCGATTCGCCGTGTTTGGCCGCCCATCCTGCGATCCCTTCGCCCACCTTCAGGCGCAGGTGTTTGAGGCTTTCAGCGGCCTCGCCCACGGCGATGGCGAAATACAACTCCTGCTTGCTCTCATCCACCATCAGTAAAGACCAGGTGTCGGGACGGAAGTATTCCGCCATCTTGTCCATGATCGTCTGCAGGATGGAGTCGAGATTCAGCGAAGACGTGAGGGCCTTGGCCACATCATGGAAGATGTTCAGCTCCCGTATCTGCCGCTCGCCGCTGAGGGTGGCCTCGGTCATGGAAGCATGGATGGTCACAAGAAGCCGGTGGGCGCATTATAGCTTTACGTTTGCCGCCCCAGCAAAGAATGCCCCTTGCCGGCAACACTTCGGTAACCCAGGATTGAGACATTGATTCATGGAATCATTGTGAATCATTGAGCCATTGAGTCATAACGAGATCGGGAGGCGGGTGATCGGGGCCAAGGGGTTATTGAACAAAGGATTTTTTTGATCACTCGATGATCCGATCACCCGATGACCAGTACGACTCAATGCTCAATAACTCAATGAATTAATGAGCTCAATGGCTCAGAGGACTAGCACTACTTTCCGTTGACAGACCGAACCCCTGTACCGCATGATGGCCGCAGCGACACTTCTTGCAACTCTAATCGGTAGGGGGCGCTTTCAGCGGGATGGGCTCCTTCGGCGAACGTCTACAGCGCGAGCGGGAAAGTCGCAGTATCACGCTGGAAGATATCTCTGAGTCGACCAAGATCAGCAGCCACGCCCTGCGTGCCCTGGAAGAGGAAAGATTCGACCAGCTTCCCGGCGGCATCTTCAACAAAGGGTTTGTACGCGCTTACGCGCGTTGTGTGGGCATCGACGAAGACCAGGCGGTGGCCGATTTCGTGGCCGCTTCGGGGGGTGACAAGGAGCAACCGCTACCCGACCCGCCGGTGCCGCGTTCGGTCGCGCTAGGACCACGCCCGCAAAGCAAGAGCAACTGGCGCGCCTTTCTGCTATTGGCCCTGCTGCTTGTGAGCAGCGTGTTCACAAGCTGGAAGCTGCGGCCATCTGCGTTCCACCAAGTTTTAACGGCGTTGGCAGGGCGCCTCAGCCCCAAAACAACTTCTGCGCCAGATCAGCCTACCATTGCTCCTACAACGGCGATTGACCCTCCCGGGGCTCCGCCGCAAACCCCTGTTGCTGAACCTGTAAAGCAGGCGGAAAACCCCCACCCGAGCAAAACCGATCCCCCACCCCAGCAGACGAAAACCGGGTTTGCTAGGGACCCCGGCTCGGGCGGGGCACCTGCTGCTGAGAAGAAGCCATCGGCCAAATCAAAACCCGCGGCGGTCACGGCCAGCGTTCCTACGACAGCTCTTCCCAACGCACCTGAGGTGCCCGCGGTTCCAGCCGCGGAGGTGCCTGCCTCCAGCTTCACCGTCCAAGTGCGGGCTAATGAAGAGGCCTGGGTACAGATCACGGTTGACGGCAAGCTGTTGAGCGCAGGCGTGCTGGCTCCAGCGACCGAGAAGCGCGTGCGTGCCGCCAAAGAAGTAGTTATCAAGACGGAGAATGCTGCGGGCGTGGATGTTTTACTTGACGGCAGGCCTATGGGCCCGCTGGGCGAAGAGCACGCGGTGACTACTGTGACCCTCACGGCCGCCGGCATCCAGCACTGAGAGCCTTCATTGCCGCGAATGATCGAGTTGATCCGCCAGTCGGCGGTTCCCTCCCACCTCATGCGGACCGCAGCCAGGGGTGCGCTGACGCTCCCTCCGGAGGAGATGATAGAGATCCTGGTTCACCTCACCAGCAATCCAGTGTTCGCTGAGGAAGCGCGCATGACACTGGCCTCCTGGGACGAAAGCTCAGCGCTGGCTGCCACTTCCGATCCGCTGGCCCCTCCGGCTGTTCTCGACTATTTCAGCAGACCGGAGAACCTGCGCCCGGGCTTGCTGCCGGCATTGATAGAGAACCCCTCCGTCGCCGAGTCCCGGCTTATGGACATCGCGGGTAGGGCCTCGCAAGAGATCATCCCGATCATGCTCACCAGTGCCCGCGTGCAAGCCACGCCCGGGGTGCTGCAGGCTCTCGCTGCCAACCAGCGCCTGAACGATGCTGAGACCGAGCAGGTACGATGTATGCTGGCGTGCCTCGGAGACAAAGGCAAGGTCCCGGCCAACGAGAACGTGCCGTACGAGGTGAAGCACGCAAGCGAGATCGCAGCCGAAGAGGGTAAGCCGTTCACTCTGGTAACTGTTACCGGCGACCTCTTGGGTCTAGGTGTTGTTGAAAACGGCAGCACGGCTACGGCCATCGAGTGCCCAGTCGGGACAATTGAGGTCCTGCCTGCGTTGCAGGCCGCAGCCCAGGCTGTGAGCGATACCAATCTCCAGAAGCGGCTGTCTAACTTCCACAGGATCGCCAGGCTATCCGTCGGCGAACGGGTGCAGTTGGCGATGAAGGGCAGCCGCGACGAACGCTTCATCCTGATTCGTGATGGCGCCAAGGTCGTAGCTCTGGCGGTGCTGGAATCCCCAAAGCTGACGGACAGCGAGGTCGAGTTGTTCGCCACGATGCGCAATGTGCAAGAGGTGGTGCTGCGCACTATCGCCCTGAAGCGAAGATTCCTGAAAGTGTATAGCGTGGTCAAGGCGCTGGTGAACAACCCGCGCACCCCGTTGGACGTTGCACTACCGCTGATGAACCACTTGCTGATAAATGACTTGAGAACGCTGGCCGCAAACAAGAACGTCACCGATACCATTCGCAAGCTGGCGGCTAAGCTTTACAATCAGAAAAAGACGGCTGCCGGCGTACGTTAGCGCGGCGGATCAAAATAGCTATACACGCAAAGATTGCCAGCGGCGAAAAAAGGCCCGGCACGGGGATTCAGGCAAGAGCTGCTGGTTATGGCAGCGAATTTTCAGCCGCTCTTTAGCTAGGCCGCTAGAGCGCCGTCGTGAGCTCCGGCTTTGAGCCTACCGCAGGTCCTGCGTATAAACTTGTGCGCGGAAAACTTCCATGTCCAACAAGTCTGCTTTCCCTCCGCATACGAGCATCTCGAACAGTGATGAACAGCCAGGCCCGGTCTGTGTGGGGCGCCGGAAGTTTCTCCAGGGCGCCTTGGCTGTGACCCAGTATGGC
>DASQXC010000302.1:0-11027 GCA_035639935.1 Terriglobales bacterium | reverse complement strand
ACTCGACCGCGTTGCTTCTGCCCGACGGCCGCGTAGTGCAATCCGGCATGGGAGCTGACTTTGGCCAGGTCACGGACGAGAAAACCGCGGAGTTCTATTCCCCGCCCTACTTGTTCAAAGGAGCCCATCCCTCAATTAGCCAGGCACCGGCGCAGATCAGTTACAACACGAATTTCTTCGTCGGTACTCCGGATGCTACGAGCATTGCCAAGGTGGTGCTGATTCGTTTGGGCGGCGTCACACACTTCTTCGACCAAAATACACGCTACGTTCCGCTGAGCTTCACCCAAGCCAGCGGCGGGTTAACGGTAACTGCCCCAGTGGACGGGCGTTTGGCACCGCCAGGACCCTATATGCTGTTCCTGGTGAACAACAATGGTGTCCCGTCGATAGCACCTATTTTGCAGGTAGGTCCGTAGAATGATGGTCGGCGTTCGCGGTCCCGGCCGTGGGCTCAAGCCCTTCGAGGGTTGATGTAGGCTGTTTTGTGAAGGGGTACGGCTTCCATCAGCCGTGCAGTTCACCCTCCAAAAAGACGTGGTCTCTAGGCCCTGCGGGAGGTCCACAGCAGCTAAAGCCGGCATGAGGGCCCACGTAGCGGCCCTTTGGGCTATAGCTGTTGCCGCTTTAAGTAGAGGGAAGCATCTGTCAGCTACTTGCTCCGCCGGTCGCGCAACACGCGCGCTGGGACTCCGGCAGCAACGGCATAGTCCGGCACATCATGGTTTACGACCGCTCCCGCGCCGATGATGGCATTTGCGCCCACGCGTACCCCAGGCAGGATCACCGCTCCTGTGCCGACATCGGCGCCGAAGCCGATGATCACCGGTCTGATCACCAGTGGCGTAGAGATGATTGGCTCTTCGACTGGTTCGCCGGTGTGGGCCGATCCCAGCACCTTCGCCCCCGGACCCCAGCCGACATAATCGTCCAGCACGAGGCAGCGGGCATCGAAGTAAGCCTGAGGGCCAATCCAGACGTGATTTCCGATTTTGCAAGTGCCGTCGAAGCGGCCCTGGATCATGCACTGCGCCCCCAGGAAGACGGAGTCGCCAAATTCCATCGTCTCCGGATGCTTGAGCACGACACCTGTTTCGACCTGCAGGTCGTTGCCCACGGATTTGGCCAGAGCGCGCACGAGCACGCGGCGCATCAGGCGGTCGAAGGCGCCTTCGCCCGAGCGGAAGCGGCCAAACAGGTCCAGCAGATCCTCCCGGGAGTGCTTTTCGCGCAGGTGGTTGGCGAATGCCACCTCCCACGCCGGATCGGGGCGGACCTGCCTGCTTCCGAAGACGGCGGCTACTTCGCGAACACTTGCCGCGCCGCTTCCATTTGACATTGCGACTCCTTGATCACCGAAATCACGTATTCCACCTGCTCGCGGGTGATGTCCGGGAACATAGGCAGCGAGAGAATCCGCTCTGCCAGGTATTCGCAGACCGGGAAGTCTCCCTTCTTGTACCCTAGCGAACGATACGCTTCCTGCAAGTGCAATGGGCCGGGATAGTGCAATCCGGTTTCGACGCCGGCGGCATGGAGATTGCGGCGCAACTGCTCCCGGTCCTCTGCTTGGATCACATAAAGATGATATACGTGGTGCGCGTAGGGCATTTCCAGCGGGGTGACGATGCCATCGCCGGAGAGCAGATTATCGTAATGCCGGGCGGCGCGACGCCGCCGATCATTCCAGCCGTCCAGGTGCGGTAGCTTGACCGCCAGAAAACCGCCCTGCAACCCCTCAAGCCGGAAATTGTAACCGGGCAGAGCATGCTCATATTTCTTCACCGAGCCATGGTCGCGCAGCATACGCATTCTGGCAGCCAGCGCAGGATCACTGGTGACGACCGCGCCACCTTCGCCCAAAGCACCCAGGTTCTTGCCGGGATAGAAGCTGAAACAACCGGCCGCCCCGAGTGTACCGGCCTTCTTGCCCTTGTACTCGGCGCCGTGCGCCTGGCAGGCATCTTCCAGTACCTTGAGGCCGTGCCGAGCTGCGCTCTCCAGCAGCGGATCCATGTCCGCCGCCTGGCCATAAAGGTGCACGGGCAGCAGCACGCGGGTGCGCGGGGTGATTGCGGCCTCCACTAGGTTTGGGTCCATGGTGTAGGAAACCGGATCGACGTCAACGAACACCGGGCGCGCACCCACCGCGCTGATGGCTTCGGCCGTAGCAATGAACGTGTTGGGAACGGTGATGACCTCGTCGCCGGGGCGCACACCAAGGGCGAGTAGAGCCAGTTCCAGGGCCACGGTGCCGTTGCTGACTGCGATGCAGTCATTGGCGCCGAGGTATCTTGCAAACGCCTCTTCGAACCGGCCCACTTCCGACCCCAGGATGAAGGAAGAATTCTCCAGAACGCGCTCGAAAACCTGGCGGAAGTCGTCCATCAGGGGAGCATGCATCGCGTGCAGGTCAACGAATTTGACTTTCATACTGCCACCGCCTTGTTAATTAGCCGGGCGGGAACACCGGCCACAATCGCATTGTCGGGGACATCGCGGGTCACCACGCTGCCGGCGCCCACAATAGCGTTCTCGCCGATGGTGACCCCGCAGAGGATGGTCGCGCTGGTACCAATGGAAGCGCCGCGCTTTACGCGAGTGCGGACCACCTTCCAGTCGGCCTCGCTCTGCAACTGGCCGCAGGCGTTGGTAGCGCGCGGATATTTGTCGTTGATGAAGGAGACGTTGTGGCCAATGAAGCAGTCGTCCTCAATGGTCACCCCTTCGCAGATGAAGGTATGGCTCGATACCTTAACGTTGCGACCAATGATGGCGTTCTTCTGGATCTCCACGAAAGTCCCAATACGGCTATTGTCACCGATGGTGCAGCCATACAGATTCACAAAGGCATGCATAACAACGTTGTTCCCCAGCTTGACGTCGGATGAAATTCGGCAATATTCCATGAGTTCCTTTCTTTGCGTTTATGCCCGCATCGACACGAGCTTCGGCGTCCTGCTGATGGCGGGCTCGAGCAGGACCACTTCCCGTCCGTTTTTTTCGATGGATTGCTGCGCGGCTTCCAGAAAACGCACCACACGGTAGCCGGAAAGAGCATCGCTCAAAGGGCTGCGGTTCTCGAGGATGGAACAGACGAAATCGCGTGCCATCAGCCGCAAGGCTTCGGTGTTTTCCAGATTTGGGGCCTGCATATCGCCATTGCGATAGCCGGTGAGCAGGCGCTGGCGGCGCTCGGGATCGTGATTTACGGTGAAGCCGCGATCGTAAACCTTGATTTTTTCGCTGCTCTCCATGTCGTCGTAGACGATCATTTTTGAGCTGCCGCCGACCAGCGTGGTACGGACCTTCACTGGCGACAACCAATTCACATGGATATGCGCAATCAGCGAAGAGTCATAAAGCGCAGTGATGTAGGCGATGTTCTCGTAGGGGCACCCAAGGTGACGCGCGCCCACGGCGGAAACCGCGACCGGATCGCTGTCGCAGATGTGATTAAGGATGGAGAAATCGTGGGGGGCAAGGTCCCACATCACATTAATGTCGCTCTGCACCAGGCCGAGGTTGATGCGGACAGAATCGAAGTAAAGCAGCTCTCCAATGCCGCCCTCATCCACCGCTTCCCTGATACGGCGTACGGCGCTGGTGTACAGGAACGTATGGTCCACCATGAGCAGCTTGCGCTGTCTCTCGGCAAGTTCCATCAAATCAAGCACTTCGTCGGTGCTGCGCGCCAGTGGCTTCTCCACCAGTACATGCTTGCCGGCTAACAGGGCTTGGCGGGCGAACTCGTAATGCGTCGATACCGGGGTCGCCAGGACGATGGCGTCCACGCGCGGGCTGTTCAGCAACTCCCGGTAATGGCGGGTGACCTGTATCGTAGGGTAGCGGCGCTGCGCGCGTGCTAACGGCTTCGGATCCAGATCGCAGACGAAGGTCAGCTCGGCTTCGTCCACCTCCCAGAAATTACGAATAAGATTTTGTCCCCAGTAACCCCCGCCAACCACTGCTACCTTGATTCGTTGCATGCTCCCCTCGCGGCTGCTGACAGGGTGGACTGCAACCGGGTTTCCAACGGCAGGTTAGTTGTAGGAGCTCTAAAATAGAAGCTAAGTTGTTGAACGAATAGCGTATGCTAACCTTCCGACCGCGGCTCGTGCGCATTGCGATTTCACGGAGTGCAAGACTTTGCATATACAATCCAGCGCTTATTCCGTGGGCCGAGGGGAATTGTCCGGAATAATCAAGCAGTTGCAACCGCCCAAAGGTTCGAAATAATGGCAGCCCCCGTGCAGTGCCAGTTAACTGCAATCCAGGCTGAGAAATGCGTTTAGAGGTATTCTTCTGTTTAGTAGGTTAACTGCCCCGAAGATTTTAAGTTGTCATCCTTTAAGGAGAAGGCTTTGCAAATAGCGATAGTAGGTACGGGTTACGTAGGGCTGGTTGCCGCGGCATGCTTTGCTGAACTGGGGCATGAAATTACTTGCGTCGATAATGACGCGAACAAGATTGAGCTGCTTCAAAGTGGAAATGTGCCAATCCATGAGGAGTTCCTACCGGAGTTGCTGGCAAAGCACCGCGATCGGCGGCTGAGGTTCACTTGCGAACTGCGCGGGGCCCTGGCGGGAGCGTCGGCGGTGTTCATCGCAGTCGGCACCCCGGCAACCGAACAAGGCGAAGCCGATATGTCTTACGTCGAAGCGGTGTCGCGTGAGATCGCGCGGACGCTCGATGGCTACAAGGTAGTGGTGGAAAAGAGCACGGTACCCATTTTCACCCATGACTGGGTCCGGCGTGTGATGTTGCTTAACGGGGCGCCGCCGCACTCGTTCGATGTTGCCTCCAACCCTGAATTCTTGCGTGAGGGCAGCGCCGTACGGGACTTCCTCTACCCTGACCGCATTGTTCTCGGGGTTGATAACCAACGTTGCGCCGCGGTGCTGCACGAGATTTACGAGCCGCTGACCAGCGGTAGCTATTACCGGTACGACGGCCGGGTCCCTGGGCCGGCCGACAGGCTTCCCCCTGTGATTGTGACCAGCGCCAAGAGTGCGGAGCTGATCAAGCATGCTTCCAACGCCTTTCTGGCGACCAAGGTTTCATTTATCAATGCGGTGGCGAACATCTGCGAGGCGGTAGGGGCCGATATCAAGGAGGTATGCGAGGGAATAGGTGCGGACTCGCGTATCGGTAAAAAGTTTCTGAATCCGGGGATCGGATATGGCGGCTCCTGCTTTCCCAAGGACCTGAAGGCGTTTCATGCGGTGGCGCGGGAGTGCGGGTACGACTTTCGCCTTTTGGAAGAAGTCAGTCGCGTAAATCAGGATCAGTTGCAGCGCTTTGTACGGAAAGTTAAGCGCGCATTGTGGACCCTGCGGGGTAAAAGGCTGGCGGTGCTGGGACTGGCATTCAAAGGAGGCACGGACGATGTGCGCGAGTCTCCCGCGCTAAGTGTGGTCGAGATGTTGTTGCGCGAAGGCTGCGAGATTCGCGTCTACGACCCGGCGGCGATGGATCGGGCGAGAGCCGTGCTGCAGGAACGGCGAATCACCTATTGCGAAAGCCCCTACGATGCCGCCATTGGAGCAGACGCGCTGCTGATCCTGACCGACTGGAAAGAGTTTTCGGCGCTCGACCTGGAACGACTGCGCTCCGCCCTTGCCTATCCCATCGTGGTGGATGGTCGTAACCTGTACGATGCAGCAACCATGGCGGCCGCCGGATTCATTTATTGCAGCATCGGGCGGCCGGACGCGGTTGGGGAGAGGCAACACCAAACGAGAGCAGCGGCAGCTACGATGGCGCGGCCGCCGAAGGATTAAAGGAATTTCACGTTTGGTGCAGCCGCTGGAAGCCCCGGGCTTCAGCCAAATACCACTGTGACCTGGCGCGAGCAGCTCTATGTCTTTGAGTTGCACATCCCTCCAGGCAGTACCCGTACAGGCATTGTGGCCGATAACGTCCAAATTTCCACGTAACAAGCGCTTCATATTTCCACGAAGTTTTTTTATGGCACGTTCGTGCCATGAGTGCTAGCACCTTTGTCGAATTGCTCTTCCACCAAAAACTCCACACAATGCTAAAAGGGCTGCATTTGCCAAAGTCGGTCGAAAGATGCTCCTGGTAACAGCTATTTTCCTTTTAGTTTCTTTTACGACAAGTCACAGCAGTGTTTGCTTCCGGCTCGTTGGCCTTGCGCCGGTTGTGACGAGCGACAACTATCGACCGATAGGCAACTCGGCGCGCTTCTAAGTATGGCCAGCTTCCTCGTGCGAACTATTACTTGCATGCTGCTGCTGCTGCTTTGCGCAGCGGTCGCCGGGGCCCCCTGCGGGCCCGATTTCGGGAACGTGCTGCTCACGCACAATCAGGCATCGCTTGTCTCTCTCAGCATCAAGCTGGTGGATTCCCTTGTTTTGGCCGGCAATACAAGCCGGCTCGCGGCTATAGCGAAATATAGCGACGGAAGCATCAGGGAGTTGAGCGACAAAGTATGGTGGGAATCCAGTGATCCGGGCGTCGCCACTGTAACAGATTTTGGACTCGCGACCGCCCTCTCGGCAGGATCTACGACCATCACCGCTCGCCTGGGTTCATTTGCCAGTAGCGCTGCTCTGACGGTCCAACCAAGGCTTGCGCCATTGCCCCAGCCGCTGTTGCTGGTGATCAATAGAGAGAATCCGTTCACGGCATATCTTGCGGAAATCCTGCGCGCAGAGGGGCTGAATGAATTCGACGTGCTCGATATATCGCGGGTCAATAGCAATGTCTTGCGGACCTATAACTTGGTATTACTTGGCGACATGCCCTTAAGCACCTCCCAAGTGGCCATGATCAGCGAATGGGTGGAGCGCGGTGGTCAACTCATCACCATGAGGCCGGACAAGCAGTTGGCCAGCTTGCTCGGCTTGGCCGATACTGGCGATAACCTTTCGGATACCTATTTACAGATAAACACCCAGAGCGCCCCAGGCATGGGTTTGGTGGCATACCCCATCCAATACCACGGCAGTGCCGACCGCTACCTGTTGAAAGGCGCTATAAGTCTTGCAACCCTCTATTACAACCCCACCACACCCACCAGCAACCCGGCCGTGACGCTGAACGCTGTAGGCCGCGGGCAGGCGGTGGCTTTCACCTATGACTTGGCGAAGTCGGTCGTTTACACGCGCCAGGGTAATCCTGCCTGGAGCGGCCAGGCACGCGGAGACAAAGTCCCCATCCGCGCTTACGATTTGTTTTATGGCAACTCCCGGAATGACCCACGGCCGGATTGGGTGGACTTCAATAACATCGCTATACCACAGGCCGACGAACAGCAGCGGCTGCTCGCCAACCTGATCGTCAAAATGAGCGCGCAGAGAAGCCCACTGCCACGTTTTTGGTATCTGCCGCGTGAGTTAAAAGCGGTGGTGGTGATGACCGGCGATGACCACGGCTCTTTCTACGGCGACGGTGGGACGACCGCAAAACGCTTCAGCGACTACCTTGCCGCCAGCCCGCGCGGATGCAGGGTTGAGAACTGGGAGTGCGTGCGCGCTTCCGCTTATTTGTTCCCGCCTTCAGTGGCTGCCAGCTCTCTGACCCCCCAGCAGTCGGCTGATTTTGTGTCCCAGGGTTTCGAGATCAGCGTCCATCCTAACGAGAATTGTTCGAACTGGAGCGCGGCCTCTTTAAGCGCCCTCTACACGGCGCAGTTGAAGTCCTTCTCTGCACGGTATACGACGGTGCCGGCGCCACAGACCAGCCGCACCCACTGCGTTTCCTGGAGTGACTATGACTCCCAGCCCTTGGTGGAACTCAAGCACGGTATCAGGATAGACGCCAACTATTACTATTATCCTTACACTTGGGTCAATAATCGGCCGGGACTATTTACTGGCTCAGGGCTGCCGATGCGATTTGCCACGCACAACGGGGTGCCGATAGACGTTTACCAACTGCCGACCCAAATGACGGATGAATCCGGGCAGAGCTATCCCTTCCACATTGACACCTTGCTGGATAATGCCTTAGGACCGCAGGGATACTACGGAGTTTTCACCGCAAATATGCACGCCGACACTACTGAAACCTCAGCTGCACTGAGTATCGTGGCCTCCGCACAAAAGCGTGGCGTGCCGGTGATTTCCGCACTCCAGATGCTGAAGTGGTTGGACGGACGGAATGGCTCATTTTTCTCCACCTTCCACTGGGGTCGTGGTACTTTGGCCTTCCAAGTCTCTGTTGCGCCTGGCTCGGATGGGCTTTCTGTGTTGTTGCCGGTCGAAGGTCTTTCTGGGCGGCTGACCACAGTTCGATTGAACAGGAAGCCAATCCCCTTTAATACGCGCGTAATCAAGGGCATCAAGTACGCGAGCTTTGCAGCCAGAGCGGGTGGGATGGTTCAAGCGCGATACAGTATGCCCTCTTCCAATCTCGACCGTTAGTCGTAGGAAACCCTTTCATTTCAGCGCCATAGCATCAAAACGCACGGTTGTCTGGGAGGAAACGTGCGTTAGTTCCCGATAATTGCACGCTGCAACAATTGCGTTCGTCAGGCGTCTTTTCGCGCACTGAATGGTGCTGGGAGCGAGAATAGCGGGTTAGCACCTATCTTCGTGGCTCCAGCCACCGAGGAAAGTAACTTCCCCAGAAGTGAAAGTCTTTTCCTCTCCGGCTGCCTTCTGGAACGGTAAAAAGGGAGGAGGCATTCTGCCAGTTTCCCGGATAAGTCCTTCATCTACCAAAGCCTAGTCGAAATCAGCCGCGATTCTCTCCCAGCCAGAGTTAGCGCACCCGGCTGCACTCTTTTGGTGCTTGGGATGCAAAGCTTTGTACATCCAGATACGAGAACCTCGCCCGAGTTTTAGAAGCGAGACTGCTATGGCAATGAAGACAAACGGATCACTAGGTCCCGCAGACATGCCGCCGAATGAGGTTCTCTTCGGACAATCAGCGAGCATGCAATTGCTCTGGCGGCGCATCGAGAAGGTGGCGAGCGCCAACATCCCGGTATTGATTCAAGGCGAAAGTGGAACAGGAAAAGAATTGCTAGCCAAGTTGATTCACTACCGCTCTCCCTGGGCGTCCGGGCCGCTGGTGAAGGTGAACTGCCCCAGCATCCCGGGAACTTTGATGGAAAGTGAGCTTTTCGGGTACGAGAAGGGGGCCTTTACCGGGGCGTATGGGTTCAAACCGGGGCGCGTGGAGCAGGCGAATGGTGGATCGCTGTTTTTGGACGAAATCGGCGACCTGGAATTAGATCTGCAGGCAAAGCTGCTGCAAGTGCTGCAAGACGGGAAGTTTTGCCGAATTGGCGGGCAGGAGGACACGCGCGTCGAACTGCGGCTGATTTGCGCCACCAACAGACCACTGGAGGAGGAAGTGGAAAAGGGCAGGTTCCGCCAGGACCTGTTCTACCGCATCAACGTGGTCAATCTCAAACCCCCGCCCTTGCGAGAGCGCCCGGAAGATATACCCATCCTGGTCCGTTACTTCTTGAATTCTTATAACGAGGCCTACAACGGCAAGGCCCAGCCGCTCTCGCCACAGGTGCTGCAGGCGATGCTGAGGCACGGTTGGCCGGGGAATATTCGCGAACTCGAGAACCTTATCAGGCGCTACGTGATCATGGGCACGGAGGACGCGATCACGAGCGAGCTGGTGGTGCGTAAACTGCATTCCCATGTCCCCGACATTCCGGCCGACGGCAAGATTTCGCTCAAGCAAGTGACGCGCGACGTGGTGCAACAAGTAGAGCGCGAGATCATCCAAAAAGTACTGCAAAATCATAATTGGAACCGCAAGCGAGCGGCCCGGGCGCTGGGCATAAGTTACCGGGCCTTGCTGTACAAGATCCGCGATGCTGGCCTGCCGTCGAGACACGTTTTGAGGCGCTCCGGGGTCCTGGCGAATACAGATTTGGCGGAGCCGAATCAGGGTCAGTTGTAGCGGAGGCTGGCTGGCAACGAAAGACATGGTGCCAGCAGTTACTTTGGTTACTTGCTGCACATAAGTACCAACCTCACACTGGTCGATGTCGGGAGTGAGGGCCTGGGAGCTGTTACAAAGTTGTTGTTTACTGTGTGGCAGTCGTTGCAATCGTAAGAGACCAGGGATGGGACTTAGAGGGCGGAGCTATGTCTAGCACGGCGCAGTTCGTCCACCACCACCTCATCGGTGGGTCATCGGATGCAGCAGACTTGGGTAGGCAACCGCAGTGGTATGCCGTGCACACCCGTCCAAAGCACGAGAAAAGAGCCGCTAAGGAATTAGAGCAGAAAGGGATTCTTACTTATCTTCCTCTGGTCACCGAAATTCATCGCTGGAGCGACCGTCAGAAAAAGGTTGAAATGCCGCTCTTCAGTTGCTACGCGTTTGTGAAGATCGTTGCTTCAGCAGAGATGCGCGTTGCTGTGCTCAGCACGGGTGGTGTGCTCAGCATCGTTGGGGCTCAAAGCCAAGGTGTTCCCATCCCGGAGAGCCAGATTGAACAGATACGCACGCTGTTGGCTTCGAAAGTTCCGTTTTCGGCCCATCCGTTCCTCAAGGTCGGCCAGCGCGTGCGGATCCGCGGAGGCTGTCTGGAAGGAATGGAAGGAATCCTAACCGGCCAGAACGGCAACCGATGTCTGGTTGTCTCCGTTGATGGCATTCAGCGTTCGCTTTCGATCCGCTTGGAAGGTTACGACGTAGAACCAGCATGATTGCTGGAGAGAATACATTTTGCGCGGCTCAGGCCGTGAGGCAGGCATGAATCGAATCGAAGGATCCCGTTTTCTGGTGACCGGAGGGGCGGGTTTTGTCGGCAGCACGATTGTGGATCAGCTCCTTGCGGCCGGCGCCGCCGAGGTCCGCATCCTTGATAACTTCATACGCGGGACCTGGGCCAATCTCGCCGAGGCGCAGAAGAGCGGCCGCGTTGAGGTCATCGAAGGCGATATTGGGGACGTCGCCTTGGTTAACCGTTCCATAAGAGGCGTGGACTACGTTTTTCACGAGGCCGCATTGCGCATCACCCGCTGTGCCGAATCGCCACGTGACGGCGTCGAAGTTCTGATCGTGGGCACGCTCAACGTGCTGGA
>DASQXC010000301.1:0-3366 GCA_035639935.1 Terriglobales bacterium | reverse complement strand
ACGCATTGACCCGCAGATCCATCTGTGAGGGTGTAGGTTTCAGGTTCAACGTGCCGTTAACGGATAGCGGCGTGGAACCGAGCTTCAAAGACGCCTTGCTGATTTGGAGCAAATCGCTGTTGAGGTCGTCATTAATGCTGTATTGAGCCGAGATGGGATATCCAACGTCGATACCTCGAACGCGCGGGTTGTCGAGCGTCAAGTTGCCGTCCGACTCGAGCTTCCCTTGCTGATTGACGATATGGGTTTCACCCGAGGCGATCGCATCACTGCCGGCCAGCGCCGGGTTATTCAAAAACTTCTGCAATGACGAGATCGACACCTGCTCAAGCTTCAGCTTGCCATCGAATGGCGTAGTAATGGGCGCCGCCTGGTTTACCGGCCCCATCTTCCCAGTGACGCTCAGCATCTGCTTGCCGGTTCCCGGCAGGTGCGCCGCTACGGAAAAATCAAACGCATTCTCCGGCGCATACCCGCTGACTGCCAGATCGATGTGGTCGTAAACCGTCCGCGGCTGGTGTCGTTGAAGATCGGTCAGCGCCATCTGCCCGTCTTGGATCTTCAGATCCGCGAGTGAGACCTCTCCTTGTCTGGACGGAGCTTCAGGCGGCGCTTTTCGGCCGAGGCTGGTGAAGTTCCAGACACCTTGCTGACTCCTGACCAGCTCGATCTGGGGCTTGCGCAGCGTGAGCGACTGCACCTCAACATCCCCGTGCACGAGCGGCCATAGCTTCGCGTGGACATCCAGCTCTTGCGTTTGGGCAAACGGGCGCCCGGTTCGAAACGCTGGGTCCTCGCCAATGACTGCGTTATCCACTTGGATCGCCAGCGGAAGCAGGCTGAGGTGCATTTGGCCCAGGGATACCTGGCGTCCTAGCCGCTTCTGCAGCTCCGACTGAATGCGGTCGTGATAGCGGTTAATGTTGACCAGTGACGGAACCACCAACGCCGCCACAATAATCACTGCGGCGATGATCAGGACTATCATCCCCAGCTTGCGCATAAATACCTGCCTCAGCCCACTCTCCCGTCAATAGCAGACGCTTCAGCCACACAGGCACAGAGCCACAGAGCCAGTAATTTCAGCATCTCTGTGCCTCTGTGTCTACCAACAGGCGCTCACATCTCAAGATTCTAAAACAGGCCTGCTTAGTTGGAAGCCGGGCTCGGGAACAGCGGTTGCACTGGAGACGGGGCCTTCCGGACCGAGGTTGCGCGCGTTTGACGCTGCCGAATTGGCGCTGTTAGACTGCCGTGTAGTTCCTTTCTCAAGGTTTTTTCGTGGCCTACACTCGACAGCAACTTAAGCAAGACAAATTCGCTGAAACCGCCAAAGAGACAGTTTCCTGGGCGGTCGAACACCAGAAGAGCCTGGTTACCGGCGCAATCGCTGGGATCATTGCAGTGGCCATTTTGGCCGGTGGCTGGGTCTATTACAACCAGCGCGATCAGGCTGCCAGCGTCGAGATCAGCAACGCGCTGCGGGTCTACAATTCGCCCTTGCGTCCGACCAGCGCTCCCGCCGGCGATAGCACGAGCTTCGCCTCAGCCAAGGAGCGCGCCGAAGCCGCGCGCAAGGCCTTCCAGCAGGTCGAGGGAAAGTACCGCCACACCCGCGCCGCTGAGTTCGCCCGCTACTTTGTCGGAGTCACTTCGCTCGACGCCGGCGATACGGCGACTGCCGAGGAAGTCCTGAAGCAGGTGTCAGACTCGCACAACCAAGATCTCTCGGCATTGGGCAAATTCGCGTTGGCATCCGTGTACCGGGGAGAGAAGAAGGACGCGGATGCGATCAAGCTGTATCAGGACCTGGCGGCGCATCCTGCCTCCACTGTGCCCAAGACGACGGCGCAACTGGAGCTGGCATCGTTGTACCAGCAGAAGCAGCCGGATGCAGCCGCTAAGATTTACCAGCAGATTCAGAAAGACGAGCCCAACACCCCGGCGGCCCAGACCGCCACTACACGCTTGGCAAGCCTTAAACCTAGTAGTCAGGAGTCAGGGGTCGGGAGTCAGCAGTTGAAGTGACTCGCATCATGACTCGAACCGGTTGATTGGGCTGCTGACACCTGCCTACTGACTCCCGACTCCTGCTTTCAGGCCTCGTCCTGCCGTGCCTCCTCTACCAGCATGATGGGGATATCATCGCGCACGGGATAGACCCGCCGGCACTGCGGGCACTTGAGCGAGTCCTGTGCAGGGCTCGGGATTACCGGCTGTTTGCACACCGGGCAAACGAGAATATCGAGAAGTTCCTTGGCAATCATAGTAACCACGCCTCGTGCGGCCCGGATATTCTAATCGCTACAATCGCAGTGAGGAACTTGTGCCCACAGCTCCCAATCTGCGCATCTTGCTTCTGTGCACCACGACTGGCTATCAAGCGCAGGCCTTTGTGGATGCGGCCAAAAAGTTGGGCCTCGAGATCGTGTTTGGTACCGATCGCTGCCACGTGCTCGACGACCCGTGGGGAGACCAGGCCATCCCCTTGCGTTTCGAGAACCCGAAAGAGAACACGAGCAAGATCGTGGATCTGGCTCATGAACGTCCCCTCGCCGCTATTGTTCAAATCGGCGACCGGGCCACAGAAACGGCGGTCCTCGCCAGCCAGGCCCTGGGATTATTGAATCACCCGCCGGAAGCAGCCAAGGCGTGTCGCGACAAGCATCTCGCTCGCGGGAGGCTGCGCCAAGCCGGCCTCAAGGTCCCCAACTATCGTCGTTTCCCTCTTGAGGCCGATCCGCGGCAGCTACTGGCCGAGGAAGCGGTTACGTTCGATGTCCCACGCGTCCTTAAGCCCTTGGCACTCTCGGCGAGCCGTGGAGTGATTCGCGCCGACACTCCTGAAGAATTCATCCGAGCTTTCGAACGCATACGGGCGCTGCTTAAGAGTCCCGAGATAGGTGTGCTGCGCGAGGAGACCAGCAGCTTCATCCAGGTGGAGACCTACATAGAAGGAATCGAGGTCGCGGTGGAAGCCATCCTGGACCGCGGCCGTCTGCGCGTTCTCGCCATTTTCGATAAGCCTGATCCGCTAGCGGGGCCGTTCTTCGAGGAAACCATCTACGTAACGCCGTCGCGGTCGAGCGCCGAGGTGCAGCAAGAGGTTGTCTCGACTCTGGCCAAGGCCGTCGCTGCGCTCGGGCTTTACCATGGGCCTGTGCATGCGGAGTTGCGCGTCAATCGCGCCGGGATCTGGGTCATGGAGGTGGCTGCGCGCTCGATAGGCGGTCTGTGTTCGCGCGCGCTGCGTTTCGAGATCCCGCTGGTGGACAAAGACGTCTCACTGGAAGAGTTGCTGATCCGGCTGATGCTCGGACTGGATGTCTCGCGCATCTATCGCGAAGCTGCAGCGTCTGGCGTCAT
>DASQXC010000300.1:0-12384 GCA_035639935.1 Terriglobales bacterium | reverse complement strand
CTGCAGGAGATGGAAGAACTTACCGGGCGGACGGTGATCGTGAAATCGGATCCCGCGCTGCACCAGGAGCAGTTTGATTTGAATTAGACTAGGGTTTGTTGAATCAGATTGTTGATGCTCAGGCTGGTACGCTTTAGGTTGTGACCGGGTCGAGTTCATGAATGTCAAACTCACGCCCGAGCAGGAAGAATTTGTGCAGGGCGAGCTCAAGTCTGGCCGATTCCGGACCGCCGAAGAAGTGATTGCTGAAGCCCCAGAAGTCCTGCGCGAAAATGCGGGCCACCGCCTGTGAGCGATTTGGTGCTGGATGCCTCCCTCGCGCTCCAGTGGGTGCTTGAAGAAGCCCGCGCAGCAAACGCCCGCCGAGATTCTTGGAATTGCCCGCTCTGGCCCAGTCCCGCGGGCTGACGGTCCAATGACGCTGCTTATCTCGAACTGGCGAATCGACGCAGTCTGCCACTGGCGAGGAAGGACTCCGATTTCCGCAAAGCAGCGGATTCTATAGGTGTCAAACTGGTAGCCTGACACGACAAACAGGCATCGCAGGCGGCTCATGCCAGGTTGTCTGGCTTTCGCACCCGGAAGGCCCGGATTGCTTGCGCACCCGGAAAGCCCGGATTACGATGGAAACCTCGGAGGCGATACTGCATGGCCACGGACACGATTCGCGCAACCGAAGAGGTCGGTCGCATCAGCAGGGCACGGGTCTACAAAAATTTCATCGACGGCGAATGGGTGGAGGCCAGCACTGGCGAGACGTTCGAGAATCGCAATCCCGCCGATGTCCGCGATTTGGTGGGCATCTTCCAGAAATCCGGCAAGGCGGATGTCGATGCAGCCGTCGATGCAGCCCGGCGTGCCTTCCAGAGGTGGCGCCTGGTGCCGGCGCCGCGCCGGGCCGAGATCCTTTACCGCGCTGCCGAACTGCTCATCGAACGCAAGGAAGATTTCGCGCTCGACATGACTCGCGAGATGGGCAAGATCCTGAAGGAGACGCGGGGCGATGTGCAGGAAGCCATCGACACCGGCTTCTACATGGCCGGCGAAGGCCGCCGCATGTTCGGCCCCACCGTCCCCTCGGAGCTGCCCAACAAATTCGCCATGGCCATCCGCCAGCCTCTTGGCGTCTGCGCCATGATCACGCCGTGGAATTTCCCCATGGCGATCCCGTCGTGGAAGCTTTTCCCTGCCCTGGTTGCCGGCAACACGTGCATTATCAAGCCGGCGCAGGATACGCCGCTCTCCGTGTTTAACTTCGTGCGCACTTTGAGCGACGCGGGCGTGCCGCGCGGCGTGGTGAACGTCGTTACCGGCTTCGGCGCGGAAGTCGGCGGCCCGTTGCTGGAGCACCCGGACGTGCGCGCCGTGTCACTGACCGGCTCAACTGCAGTCGGGCGCATCGTGGGCGAAACCTGCGCTCGCAGCTTCAAGCACTGCTCGCTGGAACTGGGCGGCAAGAATCCCATGATCGTGCTCGATGACGCCAATCTCGGGTTGGCGCTCGATGGAGCCCTGTGGGGCGCGTTCGGCACCACCGGCCAGCGTTGTACTGCCACCAGCCGCATCGTCGTGCAGAAGGGCATTTACAGTGATTTCGTCCACGATTTCGTGGAGCGTGCGCGGCGGCTGCGCGTCGGCAACGGTTTGGACGAAACCACGGAAATGGGGCCCGCCATCAACAAGGCCCAGCTCGAAACCGACCTTAACTACATCGAAATCGGCCGCTCGGAGGGCGCGCGCCTGCTGTGCGGCGGCCACCGCTTGGATAATGGCGAGTACGCGAACGGCTGGTTCCTGGAGCCAACGGTGTTCACCGATGTTGAGCCGCGCATGCGCATCGCGCAGGAGGAAATCTTCGGGCCGGTGGTCTCGATCCTCCCGTGCGACGGTCTCGAGGACGCCATCTCCATCGCCAACAACATTCAGTACGGCCTGTCCTCCGCGGTCTACACTCGCGATGTGAACAAGGCATTTGCGGCCATGCGCGACCTGCACGCCGGCATCACCTACATTAATGCCCCGACCATCGGCGCAGAGGTGCATCTGCCGTTTGGAGGCGTAAAGGCCACAGGTAATGGCCACCGAGAAGGCGGAATCGGCGCCATCGATTTTTATACGGAATGGAAATCCATCTACGTGGATTACTCCGACCGGCTGCAGCGGGCGCAGATCGACCGGCCGGAGTAAGACGCCGGGTGAGCGCGGCTTTAGTTTCAGGTGGCATTCGTAATCTTGATCGCCCCGGGTGGAGCAGGGCTTCAGCTCTGCTGGTGTTTTGGCTTAGCCGCTGAGGTACCGGTGATGCAAGATCAGGCATCTCAGGGGTTAAAGCCCACAACTCAAACTTCGGTACATGCAGGCATAGAAGCTCCGTCTAAGAATATAGTCAACGCGCAGAATCTCGCCCAAAATTTTGCGGTGAGGCTTCGCCATGCGAATTGGTGTGCCCAAAGAAGTGAAGGACCGCGAGTCCCGCGTGGGCATTGTGCCCGCGGGGGTGAAGGCGCTGGTTGAGGCCGGGCATCGTGTGATGGTCCAAAGCAGCGCCGGCGAACTCTCCTCGATGCCGGACAGCGAATACAAGCAGGCGGGCGCGGAGATTGTGGGCACAGCCGCCGAAGTGTGGGGCCGCGCCGACATAGTGGTCAAGGTCAAAGAGCCGATTGAATCAGAGTTCGGCTTCCTGCGCGATGATCTGCTGCTGTTCACGTATCTTCATCTTGCCCCGCTGCCAAAATTGACCGAGCAGTTGCTCAGCAAGAACGTCACAGGAATAGCTTACGAGACCATCCGCGACAAACAGAATCGCCTGCCGCTGCTCACGCCGATGTCAGAGGTCGCCGGACGCATGTCCGTACAGGTCGGCGCCGCCTATCTGGAGAAAGCACGGGGTGGACGCGGCGTTTTGCTGAGCGGGGTGCCGGGAGTTTCGCCGGCACAGGTATGCATCATCGGTGGAGGCACGGTGGGCACGAATGCCGCCAAGATTGCGCTCGGCATGGGCGCGCTGGTTGTGCTCATCGACGTCAACCTCGATCGCCTGCGCGAACTCGACGACATCTTTAACGGCCGCGTCTACACCGTCTCCTCGAATTCTTACAACATCGCGAAGGCCGTGAAACATGCCGACCTTGTAATTGGCGGGGTACTGATTCCCGGGGCAGCAGCGCCCAAGCTGGTTACCAAGGCTATGGTGAAGGACATGAAAGCTGGGGCTGTGATCGTGGACGTGGCCATCGATCAGGGGGGCTGCATCGAGACCGCGCGTCCTACTACGCATAGCGATCCGGCGTATGTTGTAGACGGCGTCGTGCATTACTGCGTAACCAATATGCCTGCAGCCGTGCCGCACACCTCAACGCTTGCGCTCACCAATGCTACCTTTCCTTACGTAATGAAGCTGGCGCAGCACGGGCTCGCAGCAGTGAAATGTGACCCGGGATTCCGTGAAGGCGTAAACACCTATCGTGGGCACGTCACCTGTCTGGGTGTAGCGGAATCGCAAGGCAAGCCGCTCAAGAACCTCATGGATCTGCTGTGAACCGCAAGCAGCACTCTTGAGCAGTCCAGGCTTTGGCTAGAATGGCGGCTGAGCCATGGTGGACATTCATTGCCACATCCTGCCGCAGGTCGATGACGGCGCAAAAAGCTGGGAAGTCGCCACCGAAATGTGTCGTATAGCAGCCGCCGACGGCATCACCCATGTGGTGGCGACGCCGCACGCCAACGAGGACTACGCCTATTATCGCGAAGAGCATTGCGCCCGTTTACAGGAGCTTCAGAAGGCTGCGGGAGAGTGGCCGGTGCTGAGCCTGGGCTGCGATTTCCATTTCTCCTTCGACAATGTGCAGGACGCGCTCAGAACCCCTGAGCGTTACTCCATCAGCGGCACCCCCTACCTGCTGGTGGAGTTCAGTGATTTCGGCGTTTCCCGCTACATCAATGACACCATCTATCGCCTGCGAGCGCAGGACATTGTCCCCATTGTGACCCACCCCGAGCGCAATCGCATGCTGCAGCGCCATCCCGAAAATGTGCTGCCCTTCGTAGAGCAAGGATGCCTGGTACAGGTGACGGCATCGTCCTTCACGGGCGGCTGGGGCAGCGGCGCGCGCAAAGCCGCAGAATGGCTGCTGAAGCGCGATGCCGTCCATGTGATCGCCACCGATGCGCACGACACGCATCACCGGCCGCCAGTGCTCTCGGCCGGTAGAGTGGCTGTCGCCAAGATCGCCGGCAGCGATATCGCACGCGCGTTGACGGAGGACAACCCCTCCGCCATTGTGGCGGGAGAAGCGGTCCCCTACTTGCCGGCTTCGCGTTAATTAGCACTGGAATTGTCGTTCGGAACGTAGACCGATCTAACCGCGGATTTACACAGATCGCGAAGGATCCAAAGGATCAAGAAATCATCCTGGCCGAACTTACTTGCTGAAGGCGAACTTCTCCACCAGCTCCGTATAGTCCTTCTTTTCCAAGCCGTGGACCTGGCGGTTGTACTCGTCCACCTTGGCGGAGTAATTCATGGAGCAAAACTTCGGGCCGCACATGGAGCAAAAGGCCGCTTGCTTATAGTAATCGTCAGCCAAAGTTTCGTCGTGCATGGAGCGGGCTGTTTCGGGGTCGAGTGAGAGGGCGAACTGCTTCTCCCAATCGAAGGTGTAGCGGGCGTAGCTGATGGCGTCATCGCGATCGCGGGCGCCGGGGCGGTGCCGCGCGATGTCGGCGGCGTGAGCCGCGATCTTGTAGGCAATGATGCCGTCCTTCACATCCTTGTCATTGGGTAGACCCAAGTGTTCCTTGGGGGTGACGTAGCAGAGCATGGCCGCGCCATACCAGCCGATCATGGCCGCGCCGATCGCCGAGGTGATGTGGTCGTACCCGGGAGCGATATCGGTGACCAGCGGCCCCAGCGTATAGAACGGCGCCTCGTGGCAGTACTTCACTTCTTCGTCCACCTGCTCCTTGATTTTGTCCATCGGGATGTGCCCCGGACCTTCAATCATCACCTGCACATCGTGCTTCCAGGCGATTTCGGCAAGCTCGCCCAGGGTGCGGAGTTCGGCGAATTGCGCTTCATCGCTGGCGTCCGCAACGCAGCCGGGCCGCAAGCCGTCGCCCAGCGAGAACGAGACGTCGTACTTTTTGAAGATCTTGCAGATGTCCTCGAAACGGTCATAGAGAAAGTTCTGCTTACGGTGGTGGGCCATCCACTGCGCCAGGATCGCGCCCCCGCGGCTGACGATGCCGGTAATGCGCTTCGACACCAGCGGCAGGTATTGGATCAGCACGCCGGCGTGGATCGTCATGTAGTCCACACCCTGCTGCGCCTGCTCTTCGATGACCTCCAGCATGATCTCGGCGGTCATGTCTTCAATCTTCTTGACCCGGGAGACAGCTTCATAGATGGGAACTGTACCGATAGGCACGGGGGAGTGCCGCAGGATGGCTTCGCGGATCTGCGGAATGTCGCCGCCGGTTGAAAGATCCATCACCGTATCGGCGCCGTAGTGAACTGCGGTGTGCAGCTTTTTCAGCTCCTCATCAACATTGGAGGTCACGGCGGAATTGCCGATATTGGCGTTGATCTTGCACAGCGAAGCCACTCCGATGCACATCGGCTCCAACTCAGGATGGTTGATGTTGGCGGGGATGATCATGCGCCCGCGCGCCACCTCGTCACGTACCAACTGGGGCGCCAGCTTCTCGCGCTCAGCAACGTAGAGCATCTCTTCCGCGATTAGGCCTTTGCGCGCATAGTGCATCTGCGAGAAGTTGCCGTCGGTGTTCTCCGTCTTGCGGCGCGCGATCCAATCGGCGCGCAGCTTTGGGGTGCCATTGCCGTTTGCCGAAGTCTGCTGAGAGCTGTTTTCGCTCATGGCTGGCAATATTCCTCTTCCAAATCAATCATTATACTGCCGCAGACTTCGCGACAATGCCGTGGAGAAGCCCTTCTCGGTACTCGGTACTCGTTACTCGGTACTCTAGGCGGCCTCGAATCCGCGCCGGCGCTGCTCGCGGTACCGGCGCAGCGCGTCTTCGATTACGGGAAGTGCGGCTTTGGCCGACTCGATCTCGTCCACCTCCACGGTTTTGCCTTCGAGTTGCTTGTAATCCTGAAAGAAACGGCGGAGGATCAGCAGCCGGTGTGGCGGCATGTCAGCCGCCTCGCGATAAGAGTCGAACTCTGGATCGCCGGTGGCAACGGCGATGATCTTGTGGTCTTTCTTCCCCTGGTCGATCATGGTCATCAACCCGATGGCACGCGCCTGAACGATCGCCAGCGGTACGACAGCCTCTTGGCAGAGCACCAGCACGTCCAGCGGGTCCCCGTCTTCGGCGAGCGTCTGAGGAATGAAACCGTAGTTGGCCGGATAGTAGACCGCGGAGTAAAGGACGCGATCGAGCCGGATCAGTCCACTATCCTTATCGAGCTCATATTTGACGCTCGACCCGAAGGGAATCTCGATCACGCAGTGGAACTGCTGCGGAAGCTGGTCGCCGGGAGTCACATCGTGCCAGGGATGAATCATGTGTTCTTGGATGCCGAGGAGTGTGAGCAGGCTTGGTCAGCCCACAAATCAGAAATCACAAATCGCAAATCCTTGACCCTTGTCCCCCGCCGGATTAGAGTTTACGAGCATGTCTGCCGTGAGGCGCAAGTATGCGAAATTTGGTGTAGCCACCCTGATAATTATTCTCGGTCTGGGCTATCTGGCGTTTACCGGCGTGCAGCAGAGCAAAAGCTACTACGTCACCATCAAAGAGCTGCGCGCGATGGATTCCAGCATTTACTCCAAGCGCCTGCGAGTGGCCGGCAACGTGGCACCGGGATCCATTAAGCGCCAAGGCTCGCATGTAGAGTTCACCCTGGTGGAGCAAGATCTCATGCTGCCCGTCGTCTATAACGGCTCCGAGGCGCCGCCCGACACTTTCGTAGACAATGCTCAGGCGCTGGCCGAGGGCAGCTATGGGCGAGATGGCATCTTCCATGCCAAGATGCTGCAGGCCAAGTGCGCCTCGAAATACGCGCCGCAAGACCAGCCACAAGGGGCGCCCGCGGCGACGCCGAGTACCCAGCGCACAGAGAGTCGTTCTCCTAATCCCTCTTACTGAGGCTGTCGCGCTGTCCAGCGAAGCCAAGCCGTTTCCCACCGCGCCTGTTGCGGCGACCCCTATCAGTGTGGAGAAAGTCAGCAAGATCTTTGGCCGCTTTGCGGCCCTGCGGGACATCACAGCCAGCTTTCATTCGGGTCGCGTCTATGCCATTTTCGGTGACAACGGCGCCGGCAAATCCACGCTGCTGCGAGTGATCTGTGGACTGGCGCGGCCGACAGCGGGCACCGTCCGCATCTTCGGCAGTAGCGAGCGCGGCGAGTTCACCGCGCGCCTGGGCTACATGGGGCATGCCTCCCTCCTCTATGACGAGATGAGTGGCATGGAGAACCTGCGCTATTTCGCCGGACTCTACGTCATCCACAACAGTGCGCATTGCGAGCAGGCCATCACGGCTGTCGGCCTTGACCCGGCGCTTACCCGGCGCGTGGGCGACTATTCTCAGGGCATGCGGCAGCGGCTGTCACTAGCGCGGGCACTGATCCACGATCCAGAGATCCTGCTGCTCGATGAACCGTTTTCCAACCTCGATGCTGGCAGCGCGCGCGCCATGGCACGGCTGCTGGCCGAAATACGCGACCGCGGCAAGACGATCCTCGTCGTCACGCATCAGGCTGCACATTTGGCCGATGTCGCTGATGAATCGCTATGGATGGCGGCGGGCCGCGTCGCCGCCTGGGAGCGGGGGATCGCGGCGGCGGAGCGGCCCACGGTTTCGGCGGTGCTGTCATGAATTCGCTCGCGACCACCACCACTTCCAACTTTCGCAAGGACTTGCGCCTGGAGTGGCGTTCCAAGGATGCAATCAACGCCATGCTGTTCTTCGCGCTGCTGGTGGTGGTGATCTTTAGCTTCGCTTTTGATCCCACGGCGGAGGAATCGCGGCAGATCGTGGGCGGCTTGGTGTGGGTAGCATTTCTGTTCGCCGCCATTGTGGCCCTGAACCAGGCGTGGATGCGCGAACTGCGCAACCAGGTACTGGATGCATATCGTGTCTCGCCCGCCCCTGCCAACGCGCTTTTCCTGGGAAAGGCGCTCGGCAATTTTGTTTTCATCTCGGTCGTGGAAGCGCTGCTCGTGCCGCTATTCGCTGTGTTCTACAACCTGCGTTCGGCAGGCCCGGCTTGGCAACTCGCGCCGGTGTTCCTGCTGGGCACCTGGGCACTGGTTGTCGTTGGGACATTTTTCGCCGCTATCTCCCTGCGCACTCGCAGCCGGGAGGTGATGCTTCCGCTGATCCTGTTCCCAATCTCGATCCCGGCAATACTGGCCATGGTTGAGGCAACGACCACGATCCTGACCGGAACCGAGAGCCCAGGGTTCTGGATCACCCTCTTGCTGGTTTACGATGTAATCTTTACGACAATCTGCCTCTTACTCTTTGAAACGGTGTTACACGCGGAATGAAGTTCAAGATTTTTGCCGTGATCACGTTCTTGCTGCTCTCCTACGCACTCTACCAGGGCATGTGGGCAGCGCCGCGGGAAGCGACCATGGGAGAGATCCAGCGCATCTTCTACTACCATGTTCCCTCGGCCTGGACTTCGTTCCTGTGCTTCATGGCCAATTTCATTGCTTCGATTGCCTACCTGGCGCGGCGGAGTTTAAAGGCCGATGCCTTGGCGGTTTCCACTGCTGAGGTCGGCGTAGTGTTCTGCACGGTAGTGTTGGTGACCGGCCCCCTGTGGGCGCGACCGGTGTGGGGAATCTGGTGGACGTGGGACGCGCGCCTCACCACCACGCTGGTGCTATGGCTGATCTACGTCAGCTACCTCATCCTGCGGCGATACGCGATCGGCCAGGCGACGCCCACGCTGGCAGCGGCCCTCGCCATCTTCGGATTCATTGACGTGCCCATCGTGTACATGTCCATCCGCTGGTGGCGGACCCAGCACCCGCAGCCGGTGATCGCCGGCGGACAAGGCTCCGGGCTCGATCCGCGCATGTGGCACGCCGTGCTCTGGAACTGGATAGCTTTCATGGCGCTGGCCGGGCTTTTGGTCTGGGTGCGTTACCGGCTCGAGCGCATACGGCAGCAACTCGATGAGGCGCACGCGCTTAGGGCTGTGGGCCTAGCGGAAGGGAGCCTCACGCGATGATCCATAGCGTGACCAATCTCTACATCGCCTACGCGGCGACCTGGGCAATCCATATTGGATACCTGCTCTTCCTCGGAGCCAAGGCAAAGAAGTTGCGCGAAGAAGCTCGCGAACTCCGCCGCTGAGGAATGACTGTCATTCCATGAGAATCGAATGAGGGCCTACACTGGAACACTGTCTTTGGCCCTGATGTTGGCGGTAACTCTACTCCTGCCGCCCATTCGGGCGGTTGCAAAAGATAGCTCTCAGCAGGAAGGCGAGCTCCTCCTGCAGAAAGCCCGCGAACTCTCGAACTTGCGAGCCCCCGGCAGCAGGCCATACCGCTTAAGGATGCACGTGCGATACATGGGCTCGGAGCCCCCCACAGAGGGGGCTTACACCGAGGTTTGGGCTTCGAGGGAACAATGGCACCGCGAGCTAGTTTTTGCTGGGTTTAAGCAAATCGAAGTGGGCGATCAGCAGAAGCGTTGGGTTACAAGGAAGATCCAGGCAGGTTTTGGCAGGCTGCTGGCGATTATTTTCCTAGCCAGAGAGATCAAGCCGAACCTCTATGACAGGCTCGAAGTCTCCAAAGTCAAGGATGGACAATGGCGGGGGCAGAGGCTACGTTGCGTCGTGACGAAACTGGACAAATTTCCACAAAGGAACTACTGCTTTGACTCGGCCATGGGAGTGCTTCGTACCATCCAACGGCAAAAAGAGGTGGCCGAATATGCTGATTACACCGCCGTGGGTACGAAGACGTTCCCAAGCACCTTGCGTGTTTGGGATGGGAATCGCTTGACCTTCGAAGCAAAGCTCGAAGAACTGACGTTCGATGTCCCGCTCGATCGCGAGCTTTTTGCCCCGCCACCCGGCGCGATCGCATTGGCGAACTGCGATGACATTGAATATCCTAAGCCGCTCCACACGCCCGACCCGAGCTTTCCAATAAGGGAAAGAAATGCTCGCCAGTCGGGAAAGACCTTGCTGTATATGGTCGTTGGGACCGACGGTCACACACATGACATTACAGTTATTGACAGCACTACTGTCGGATTCGGCGAAGCGGCGGTCGAAGCGGTTGCCACATGGACGTTCAAACCGGCCACGTGTCACGGTACGAGCGTTCCCTTTGAAATGAGGACGGAGGTAAACTTCCGGCTTTACTAGACGCTGGCGTACGGCAGTGAAGTCGGCGATCCGCACGACTCACCGGGGACGCAGTCAGCTTCGGCTTCTCGGTGCTGCTGTTTTTGTTAAGAGTCGGCGCAGACCGAGCCGGCGCTAATGGGGAATCCAGCTTAGGTACCCGATGCCGACGCGCATGTGATGGTGGAAAGCGTCGGGAACGGCCGCCGCCAGGCACATGCCCAGAATAGCTTGCGCGATTGCCAGCGTATGGATGTTACGGTGGCGGCGGAACAGTTCACAGAACACCAAGCCAGCTATCAGGGTGGCAGGCATCAGCACAGGGTTTGGGAAGTGTGCCACGGCGAAGAGGCCGGCGGCAACGATCACCGCCTTAGTGCTCCCCAGCAGCCGTTCCAGCCGCAAAAAGAAGAAGGACTCCAGCATAAATTGCTGCTGGAATGTCCAGATCAGGTATCCGAACCCTGCGGCCAGCAGAGTTCGCCGCAGCACGTAGGGATGCAGCGTGCCCGCCAGATGCGCCGCGAAAAGCATGGCCGCGCCGCCCACCGCCGCTGCTCCCACGATCCAGAGTGAACCCAGGAATCCCGTCCAGCCGAGCCCCAGTTCTTCCAGCGAAGGCCGGTGGTACACAGTTATTCCTATCATCCAAGCTGCGACGGCAAGCGCAAACAGCCAGCGCAACTCGCCTTCTGTCCACAGGGCGATCTGGAGCAGGCCGTAGCCGATAGCCAGCTCCCAGATTGGCTTGCGGCCGGCCAGGCTTTGGTCTGGGATCTGCTCTGGCGAGGCGGGAAGCTTCGACGCTTGATCAGCAGGCGGGTTAAGGGCCGTGCTCATGGTGCGGATTGTGCTCCCAATTTGTATATGATGCCGAAGTAGCCCGCTATGTGCTCAATTGGGCTCCGAAGTCGAGTTGCCACCAATAGCGGGCATCTTCCGGGAAAGTTTGTCCATTGACAAGATACGGTTCGTAACCATCGCTCAGGTTACCCTTTGCGTTGCTCGGGCAGTAAGCGCGATTGCGGTCCCCTTCTCGGCTTCACGATCAGCACAAAAACCACAGCACTACTCGGGTTGCTTCCGACAAAAACGCGTGTTCTCCACAAGTTTCAGCGGATTGCAGCTTGCGGGCGGCCGTGGTTGCTCGTAACATCTGCTGCATGAGTCGCATTGTTTGGGTTACCGTCGTTCTGTTGTTGGTTTGTTCGGGATTATTTGCTGATCAGCGAGAAGAGGATCGCGTCCGCGCCTGCGGCGAAGTCCTGCAAGAGGTGCTGGACGTCCCGGAGAACATTCCGCCCGATCTGCTCAACAAGGCCGAGTGCGTCGTGGTTATTCCCGGGACGAAGAAGTTCGCCATTGGCCTGGGCGGAAGTTTCGGCCGCGGGGCGATGTCGTGCCGCACCGGCGCGGAATTTACCGGTTCTTGGAGCGCTCCGGCGCTGTATGCGCTGGAGGGAGCAAACTTCGGGCTGCAACTGGGCGGCGAGGAAACGGATTTCGTGCTGCTGGTGATGAATCCTAAGGGCGTGGAGTCGCTACTCAAGAGCAGAGTGAAGCTGGGCGCCGATGCTGCCGCTGCCGGGGGTCCTAAAGGCCGCGATGCGGCCGCGGCAACCGACGTACTGATGCGGGCAGAGATCCTTTCCTATTCGCGCTCGCGCGGCTTGTTCGCGGGTGTCTCCCTGGACGGCTCGACCCTACGCCAGGACAACAGCGCCAATCGCAAGCTCTACGGGCGTGAATTGAGTGCGCGTGAGATCATCAGCGGGAAAGTCGGTGTCCCGGCTGCAGGGCAGGAGATGGTAGCCACCCTCCGTAAGCATTCGCCAAAAAACCTCTCTGCTCGCAAGTCGCTCGAAGAGGCCAAGAACTTCGGCAGGTGAGCTTCCTTTTTCGACGCTCAGTTCCGCAGGCGCTCCAGCCAGCGAGCGAAGACTCAGGTGAAGGGGCACGACCTTGGTCATGCCGCTACAAACTCCAGCCCCTGGGTTTTGCAAATTCAGAGGACCTCAGGGGGTGAAGCCCTTAATTT
>DASQXC010000299.1:0-3637 GCA_035639935.1 Terriglobales bacterium | reverse complement strand
GACGCACTTCTGGAGTACGCCCGCCGAGGGGAGTAGTAGCCGTGCGATTGTCCCGCGAACTGCTGCTGATTTATCTGGCGGCTTTCGTGCGCTCGTTGGGAATCGGCCTGCTCGGAGTCGTGCTGGGCGTGTATTTGTTCCGCGCAGGTTTTGACTCAACCCACATTGGCTTTGTGCTCGCGGCGGGACTCGCCGGCGGCACCGTCGCCACCGCCTTGGTGGGCATGCAGGGAGATCGCTTTGGTCGGCGGCGCATGCTCTGCTGGCTTGCGGTTCTCGCTTGCGTCGGTGGGGTTGGACTTGCGATTGCACCTTCCTTCGGCTTTCTGCTGGGCTTGGCATTTGTTGGCATGCTCAACGGCATGGGCACCGACCGCACTGCGACGTTTGCTCTGGAGCAAGCTGTCATTCCCGGCTTGGTTCCTGATCGCAACCGAACCTGGTCTCTTTCCTGGTACAACGTCCTGCTCGACACAGGTGGTGCTCTGGGCGCGCTGGCAGGCGCACTTCCACTCGCGCTTTCCTCATGGACACATGTGGAGCTGCCACTCGCATATAAGTACACATTCTTTGGCTACGCTGCACTTCAAGCGGTAAGCGTTTTGCTGTACGCCCAATTACCCCCTGCAATCGAAGCTGGTCAAGGAGCCTCTAGCCCAGGCGTTCGGGATCGAATCAGACCAGAAACCAAGTCCATCGTCCGGCGTCTGGCGGCGCTGTTCTCGCTCGATGCGTTCGGTGGCGGATTCCTCGGGGACGCACTTGTGGCTTACTGGTTCTTCCACCGATTTGGAGTGGATGAGAGGCAACTCGGGTTGCTCTTCTTCGCCGTCCACCTGCTCAACGCGGCGTCGCATCTTGGCGCGGCATGGCTGTCGCGACGAATCGGTCTGGTTAAGACCATGGTTTTTACGCACCTGCCATCTAGCATCTTGCTGATCGCAGTACCTTTCGCCCCGTCATTGAAGATCGCAGTCGCGTTGTTCTTGCTTCGCGAATCGCTGGTTGAGATGGATGTTCCGACCCGGCAATCGTATGTGGCGGCCGTGGTTCGGCCCCATGAACGCACTTACGCCAGCGGCATCACGAATCTGACGCGCACGTTGTCATGGGCGGGAGCTTCATCGTTCGCAGGCGCACTAATGCAAAACCTTGCATTTTCAGCGCCGCTGATCGTCGGCGGAAGCTTGAAGATCGGCTATGACCTGCTGCTGTACCGCGGTTTTCGGAGCATCCGTCCGCCCGAGGAGATTCCGACCTCGGCTCCCAGTCTTGTTTCCGAAAATCCCGCAGAACAGAAGCACCACGATTCATCCACGGAAAGGAAAGCAGATTATGCGTTTTGAGAAGATTCGTCCCACGTTAGTTGTTAGCCTCCTTGGAATCTTGTTCGCTTTTGCCTCCGCAGCAGCGATAGCCCAGCAACAGCCACAAGGCAAGGAAGCCAGTGAATGGAAAGCCGTCGAAGGTGCCATGAACCGCAGTGGCGAGGCTCAGCCAGACGGCGCGTTCAAGTTCAGCATGCCACGAAAGGACCTGAAGGTGACCGTAGCCGGCACGCAGGTGAAGGCCGGCCTTGCCCTGGGCTCCTGGGCCGCGTTCAAGAAGATGGGAAACCAGGCCATGCTCATGGGGGACCTCGTGCTCACGGAGCAGGAGGTCGAGCCCGTTATGAAGAAACTCCAAGAAGGCGGAGTAGAAATCACCGCCTTGCACAATCACCTGCTGGGGGAGACACCACGTGTGATGTATATGCACATTGGCGGCATGGGTGATCCCGTGAAACTTGCGCAAACGATCCGTGCAGCTCTGGACTTGACGAAGACTCCGCCTGCAGACTCAGCGTCACCTGCTGCGGCGCAGGAGAAGCTTGACATCGACACCGCCCGGATCGAGCAGATCCTCGGGCACAAAGGAAAAATCAAAGGTGGGATTCTTCAGTTCAGTATCCCCCGCGCCACGCCTTCGAAATTAGAGATCAAGGGCACCGATTCGTTGGGGCTGGGCGCTCCGGACATTCCGAACTCAATGGGCGTAGCCCAGGCCCTCAACTTTGAACCGACTGGCAACGGAAAAGCAGCGATCACGGGTGATTTCGTTTTGATAGCCAAGGAGGTGAATCCGGTGATGCGTGCGCTCCGCGACAACGGCATTGAGGTCACCGCCCTCCACAGCCACATGATCGAAGAGCAACCGCGGCTGTTCTTCATGCATTTTTGGGCAAACAACGATGCCGTCAAGCTGGCACAGGGTTTGAGAGCCGCGCTGGATAAGACTGATTCGAAGAAGGCTGAAGTTAAGTAAGTCACGTGTGCTTTGCGCCGCACTCAGCAGGCGCTGAGCAGGCAGGCAAGTAGATCGGTTCCGGTTCGACAGGCGTAAGACGCAAAACAGTGGGTGCGTCGTGGGCATGCCTATCGCTAGACCAGTGGAATCCGCATCGCAAGACTATTCGCTGGCGCGGCTTGTTCTTTATTTTCTGAAGCTCGGAACCATCGGCTTCGGCGGGCCGATCGCGCTCGCCGGATACATGCAGAAGGACTTGGTTGAAGACCGGCACTGGATCTCGCAGCAAGAGTATGTGGACGGACTAGCCTTTTCCCAATTGCATCCTGGACCGCTAGCAGCGCAATTGGCCATGTACTTGGGATACGTTCGCAGCGGAATTCTCGGCGCAACTCTCATTGGGATGGTCTTTATTCTGCCGTCCTTTGTGATGGTTGCGGCTATCGGCAGGGCGTATGTCGCCCTGGGCGGAACGCGGGTGATCGCGGGGTTGTTTTATGGCATCGGTGCAGCCGTGATCGCGATCATTGCGCGCTCGGCGGTCAAGCTGTTCAAGAGCACAGTTAGGAGAGACAAACTCTTGTGGGCCGTTTTTCTGGCGCTTGCGGTTTCCACGGCGGTCACGGAAAAGGAAATCGTGTGGCTGTTTCTCGCTGGTGGTTTCCTGATTGTCATCGCTCGCACCGATTTCCGCTCGTGGACACAGCGCCCACAGCGCCCAGCCATATTGTGCCTGCTGACTTCAGGTCTTCAGTTCGGCACAAGCGGTACCCTGTTTGCGTTTTTCCTCAAGGCAAGCCTGTTCGTATTCGGCAGCGGGTTGGCAATTGTTCCTTTCCTTCACGGCGGCGTTGTGCAGGAACACCACTGGCTCACTGAGGCCCAGTTCCTGGATGCGGTGGCGGTGGCCATGATTACTCCCGGACCCGTGGTGATTACGGTGGCTTTCATTGGGTATCTGGTCTCCGGAATGTGGGGCGCCTGCATCGCGGCCGTGGGGGTCTTCTTGCCGGTGTACCTGTTCGTGATCGTGGTGGGGCCATTCTTCCGCCGTTTTTCGCACAACCTCGGACTTCGCGCTTTTGTGGAGGGCGTAACTGCTGCCGCTACGGGCGCTATTGCGGGTGCTGTTGTTGTGCTGGCACGTCGGGCCATCTATGACTGGGTCACAGCGGCGATTGCGCTTATCACGGCAGCTCTATTGTTCCGCTGGAAAATACCCGAGCCGTTCATGATCTTAGCGGCCGCGTTTGTCGGATTAGTTGCGCATCATTAATGGGAAGGTCAATGAACGTCCAAGAGATGATGGTGCACATATGGTGAAACGGTTGCCGCTGGTTGCGGTGATTCT
>DASQXC010000298.1:0-11065 GCA_035639935.1 Terriglobales bacterium | reverse complement strand
CGAAACCCAGGAATGGGCAAACATGCGGATTTCGAGGCGCTGCTTCATGCTGCTGCCGCCTCCGCCGTCACTAGCGTGCCATACAGGGTGAGATATTCATCGACCATGCGATCGGCAGAAAAGCGCGCGCGGGCGTGCTCGTAAGCTGAGTTGGCGTACTTCCTCTGAAGTCTGCGATCAGAATGCAGGCGCATGACGGTTGCCGTGAGGCTGTGTGCATTGTTGTGCCGGAAAAAGCAGGCGGCATCGCCCCAGTTGCCGATCCACAAGATATCGATTTCCCTCGGTCTAGCAACCGGATGGAAGCTGCTGACGTCGGCCCCTTCATGGAACGTCCACACCTGCGGGACACCGAACCCATTGGCGTAGATGCGGCGCATGGCTTCACCAAATGCCAGCACCCCGTCGAACAAGTGAAGATCGAAGCGCAAGATGTCACGGGGGCTGGTGTAAGCGCGATGATGGGTATCGTGGAACAGCGCCCGAAACCCGAGT
Organism: Terriglobales bacterium; assembly: GCA_035639935.1. Lineage (GTDB taxonomy): Bacteria > Acidobacteriota > Terriglobia > Terriglobales > Acidobacteriaceae > JAHFUA01. Next base: position 10,570 of record DASQXC010000298.1, on the reverse strand, counting down.
TGCCGTTTCAGGTCCAAAATGGTGCTGACCACGCTCGGTTCATTCCACTCGTGGATAAGTACCAGGTCTGCGCTACGCAGTTCATGCTTCATGACTTCACGGAGGCCACTGCCGCGACGATAGAACTGAATGTCGAGCTCGGGAAATGTGCGTCGGAACTGGTCGATGGCTCCGATGGCCACCTCGCCTTCTTGACGCACCAGGTTGCTCAGCGACCACGAACCCAATTCCTCGTAGCAGCGCACGCCGTGCCCAAGCCTCAGTAATTCGCGCGCCAGTCCGCGCAGGAAATGCGCATTGCCGTGGTTCCAATCCGAAACCCAGGAATGGGCAAACATGCGGATTTCGAGGCGCTGCTTCATGCTGCTGCCGCCTCCGCCGTCACTAGCGTGCCATACAGGGTGAGATATTCATCGACCATGCGATCGGCAGAAAAGCGCGCGCGGGCGCGCTCGTAAGCCGAGTTGGCGTATTTCCTCTGAAGTCTGCGATCAGAATGCAGGCGCATGACGGTTGCCGCGAGGCTGTGTGCATTGTTGTGCCGGAAAAAGCAGGCGGCATCGCCCCAGATTTCGCGGAAGCTGGGAATGTCGTTCGCCACAATAGCGCATCTCGAAAGTGCCGCTTCCACAGGCGCCAGGCCGAAAGGCTCGTAGCGCGACGTGGCGGCGTAGATCGAAGCCCGGCTGAATAGCCGGCGCAAAGCTTGCGGCGACTGCGGCCCCAGGAACTGCACACGCGCGCTGCGCGGCTGCTGCTCTTCAGAACGGAAGGCTTGGTCCGGATGCAGTTCCGAGCCGACTACAACAGTTTTCATCGGCAGCTCCCATTCCGTGAGCAGGCTGACTTGCTTCCCGCAATCCCACAGCCGGCCTACTGAAAGCATGTATTCGTCCTTGCGGGTGTTCGGGTCGAATAAGCTGGGCGAACGCCCGTTGTAGATGACGGAGGCGCACGCTGGCCGGAGATAGTGTTTGGAGAGCTGTTCCAGCATCCAGCGCGACGGCGCGACGACAGTAGTCGCCCGCGACAAACCGCGCGTGACCATCTCGCGGTAACGGCGGATCCAAGGGTCTTCACGCGGCGGCTCACCGTGCACCGCCGCCCACCAGCTCAAAACGTCTGAGTGCGCCACCACCAGCCGGGGCACATCGCAGGGCAGACTGGCATAGAAGTATTGATTCAGGTGCAGCAACTCTGGGTTGACTTCCCTGACCACCTCAAGAAGGAACTTGGCCGAGGCCTCAAGGTCGGCTTCGGAGTCCTGCATCCACTCCAGGCGGAAGGCGGTCGGGCGAAAATCGATTCCGGGCAGTGCGTCGAGCCAGCCGGTTCGTTCCCGCCCGGGAATCTCACCGCAGCTGACAAGTGTGACCTGTACCCCCCGCCGTATCAGGCCAGTGACCAGCTCGCGTGTGTACACCCATACACCGCCCAGAGTATCGGCGGTGATCAGGACGCGCATTCCAGGTCCTCGATGGCCACAGGCTGCTGCTCCTGGATGTCGCTGTAACCTTTGTCATTGAACGCCGTGGTGTAGTAATTGTGGGCGCGTTCCCACGCCTGATCATCGGGTGGTCCGCCAAAGAGTTGCTGGTAAAGCGGCGTGCCCGGAAATGGAAACATAGGTACCGGCTCGCTGACCCATACGCCGTGTGCCTTGAGCCGCTCTTGGAATTTGCGAATGTCGTTCTTGTCGTCGTGCTCGGTGAGGATGAGGTTGGCCTGCACCCAAGGGATACGCCCACGGGCATAGATCAGTAGCTCGGAGATTCGCTCGGTTGAGAGGCGGCAATTTTTCTCTAATTCCTCGCGCCCCGCCTCAGTGATGGACTCGATGCCGCATTCCATCGAGATGCAGTGTGCGCGTCCCAACAGATCGAGCGACTCTTCGTCCCAGAGATCGATGCGGGTCTGGAAGCCGATGTTGACACCCCGCTCCGCAATGCCTTCCAGCAGCCGGCGCACGTTTTTACCGACACCGAAGATTTCGTCGATGAAGTAGATGTAATCCACGCCGCGCGCTATCAGACGATCCACTTCCTGCAGCACGGCATCAACGTTGCGCTCACGGAATTTATTGCGGAAAAGGGTCTTGTTGCAGAAGGTGCAGGACCATGGACAGCCGCGCGCGAATTCCAGCTCGGCCCCACGGCCTTCACCAAAGAACACGTGATGGCGGTGCGAGTGTTTTTCGACGGGATAATTACGGAAGTCCAACGGGCCCAAGCTCTTCATGTCCACTGTGCCCAGTTCGGCGCTGATGTGGTCGCCGCTCTCGTTACGCCAGCAGGCGCCCACGACCTCGCTCCATGGCTTCGAAGCCAGCTCCGGCAGGGCCTCGTCGGGTTCGCCCCGCATGGCAACGTCGCATCCAAGTTTGCGAAGGGTAGCGGCGGGTGTCGCCGATGGATGCGGTCCGATGGCCACCTTCACCGCACGTCCGGAGAGTCCATGGAACCAGGCCCTCGGAACTCGCAACTCCGGCTGCGGGCATCGCCAGAACAAGTAGGATGGTGCGGTAGGAATTACTAAAAAATCGGGCTCAAAGCGAATAACCCTACGCCTTGCTTCCTCGACCGTGAGGTTCTCTACCTGCGCGTCCACCAACAATGGCTCATGACCAGCTTGGCGGATTTTGTCGAAAGCGAAGAGCAGTTCCAGCGGATAGTGCGGGTCCTGGCATCCAAAGTAAGTCGAACCCTTGAACTCCCAATTCGGATTGACGAGGGCAAATTTCATGCTGTCCTCGGTAATTGCTGCAACACGGCAGAAACGTGCGTAGACCCGGCCGCCACCGGTTGCACAAAAAGCTGCTGGTTGTGCTTCCACCAGTCGTAGATCTGCTGCAGGGTTTCAAGCGGTGTATGCACTGGCGACCAGCCAGTGTGCTTGTGAAGCTTGCTGAAGTCGCTCACGTAGACGAGCTGGTCTCCAGGGCGGCGCTGGTCAAAGACGGCCTGGAGTTTGCGTCCGGTGAGATCCGAGATAGCAGCCATCAATTCCAGCAGGGAAATAGTGTTCTGCGGACCCCCTCCGACGTTGTAAATCTCCCCCGCATATACCTGCGGATTTTGGCGTACCGCCTCAATGGCACGCATGAGATCGTTCACCGAAAGCACATCGCGGAGTTGGCGGCCGTCCCCGTATACCACCACCGGTTGGCCGGCGAGTGCAGAATAGAGAAAATGGGCGATCCACCCCTGGTCCTCGGTGCCGAACTGCCGGGGCCCGGCAATACAGGACATGCGAAACACCACCGCGGGGATGTCGAAGATGCGGGCGTAGTCACGGACGTACTGGTCGGCAGCTCCCTTTGAGCATCCGTACGGAGAGTGGAAGTCCAGCGGTTGGTCCTCCGCGACCCCATTGCCATCCGCAAAGCGGCAGCGCGAGCGTGTGGCCACGACCGCTCGCCCGCGGAGCTCGCCATATACCTTGTTAGTGGAAGTAAACAGCAGGAAGGGACGGTGCCCAGACCTGCGCACGGCTTCGAGGATATTGAAGGTGCCACCGAGGTTGATATCAAAGTCCATGCGTGGATCCGTGATCGACGTGGTGACCGCCGCTTGCGCGGCAAAGTGATAGATCTCGGTCGCCGAGCGCACTGCCCGCTCGACCATGGCAGTGTCGCGCACATCGCCGACCGTGATCTGCAGGCGGCCCGAAGTGCCGGCTTTTTTCTGCAGCCAGTCGAGGTTGTCCCGCGCCCCCTTTCGCGAGAGATTGTCGAACACGTGCACTTTGGCATCCGTATTCTCCATTAGGTAATGGGCCCAGTTCGAGCCGATGAACCCCGCCCCACCGAAGATCAGCGCGGAGCGGAAGCTGTCTTTCTTGCTCTTCATTGCACTTTCATTTTCCTTTCACAATCGTGCCATCACCCAGTCAGTCCATAAGCGGTAAGCTCCTCAACTGCTTGCGCCGCCCGATCCTCCGCCTGCTGGGAGCGCAACCACTCGACCAGTTCGGCGATTCCTCCGGTGAATCGCACCCGTGGCCGATAGCCCAGCACACGCTGGGCCGCGGAAATGTCGGCATAACAATGGCGAATGTCGCCGGCGCGATATCTGCCGGTAATCTCCGCCGGCCTCTCTCTCCCCAGAGCGCGACTTAGCGCGGACGCTACCTCGCGGATGGAGATGGGCTCGCCCGACCCCACGTTCAGCGCCATACCGTCCGCCTCGGGCCGCTCCATGGCCAGCAGGTTAGCTTCGACCACGTCGTGTACGCTTACGAAATCGCGGGTCTGCCGGCCGTCCTCAAAGATCATGGGGGGGCGCCCATTTAGCAAACGAGAGGCGAAGATGGCCGCCACCCCGGTGTAGGGATTGGAGAGTGCCTGACGCGCTCCATAGATGTTGAAGTAACGCATGGCGACCACAGGCAAATCGTAGGTGCGCCCGAACAGCAGGCACATCTCTTCCTGGTCCTTTTTCGAGAGCGCATAGACCGATGTGCACTGCAGCGGCTTGGCCTCGTCGGTGGGCGCTGGCGTCAGCACCTGGGAACAGAGGGGACATGCCGGGTCCCACTGCCTGCGCCTGAGCTGCTCTGCGGAACGGGGCGGCGGGGCGACGTTGCCGCATTGCACGCAAGCATACTTGCCCTCTCCGTAGATCGACATGGAAGAGGCAACCACCAGCTTTTCCGGGTTGCACTTGGTATCGAGCAGGGCCTGCAGCAAGTTGGCTGTTCCCTGGGTGTTGGTGCCGATGTAGTGGGCGATCTCGTACATGGATTGCCCCACTCCGACCGCGGCTGCAAGATGAAAGACCACATCCACGTTGCGAACCGCCTGGCGGAGCTTCTCTACGTCCTGCATGTCGCCGCGGATGAACTCAGCGTCGCGAGAGAGATGCGCAGGCATTCCTGCCGGGTGCACCTGCGGGGCGAGGTTGTCGTAGATGCGCACTGCGTGGCCCCGGCGCAGCAAGGCGTCGGCCAGTTGCGAACCTACGAAGCCGGCTCCGCCAGTGATCAAAACTTTCCTGCTCATGGAACGGCTCCAACCTCGGCCCTTTGTCTTGCGGGTTCCGCTCTAGTCTTCGCAGGCGCGTAGCGCCGCACTGCCCAAACCGCAAATTCTGCAAACTGCTCCAGCGATTTCGGCGGGCTGGTATAGTGCGGCGCGACGCCGAGGTGCTCGGGGGTAAAACAAAGCGTGAGCGTGGTGGCGAACTCTTCCAGCCCGGACATCTGCCGGTCAAACCAGGCTTCGGCGTTGGGTCGAAACCAGTCCGCCCAACTGATGCCGGTGCGCACATAGGGGACCTTCAATTTGCGCAGCCACTCCAAGGCTAGATCGAACCTTGGGTCTTCGAAATGGAACCATTGGCAGATGCCCAAGTCCCGGGGGAAATGGGAAGCTGCCAATTTGGGAGTGCCGTCCTCGCGCAGCAAGCCCATGTAGTAATGCCGGTAATAGGCGCTGCCTTCGGATTCCTTGTGGCGGGTGGTCGCTGTCCAGGTGGCGGGCAGATCGAGCAGGCTGTACCAGTGCACACGCTCCACTTGGTTGCCCAACAACTCCGCGGTCCGCTGCAATCCGAAAAGCTGGACTTCTTCCGCGCCGAAGGAAGAAGCTCCAGCCTCCGAGACCCAGATGGGCAGGTGGGTGACGGCCCGGATCTCCTCGATCTTCTGCGGCCAGTCGTGGATTCTCCAATGATTCCAATCCAGGGGAAAGCCGTGTATCGCCACGATGTCCACTGCATCGAGCACGCCTTCGGTGCCCATGAGCTGGATGAAATTGGGGTCGATGGGAGAGATGCCGCCCAATACGATGGGCAGCTCCGGAGTCTCCTGGCGAATGGCACGAGCCGCCGTGATTGCCATTTCAGCGAACATCTTCCAGCCGGGATCAATCTTGAAATCCCAGTGGGAAAGATTGTTAGGCTCGTTCCACAGCATCACGGCTTCAACCATGGTCTCCCTCGAGATCTGCTCGCTTGCGGGATCACGCCCGCGCTGGCTATAGCATTCCTGCCAATTCCAACTCCTGGATGTATCGTCCGTCCTTCTTCACCTCCGCGGGCTCGCAAACCCAGCACTCCTCTTCCGGGTGGTGCACGATGCGCAATCCCGCCGAACGCAGCATCGCCTCGGCAGCTCCGCAATTAGGGATCCACCAGTTCGTCGGATCATTGGCATACGAGTGCTCGATAAAGTACATGCAAGGGAAGTCCCGGTCCTCGAAAATATGCTTATCCCAGAAGTGATAGTCCTTCTCCCACTGGCATGCCTGCTGCGAGCCGCGGATCATGGTCTGGAACACCAGCTTGCCCCGGATCTTCTGCGCCACCTTATCCAGCGCGTAGAGCGGATAACGCAGGTGGTACAGCACACCCATGAACAGCACAAAGTCGAACTGGTCGGGGATGCGGTCTACGTCATACACCGACCGCTTCTCGAACTCGATGTCCAGCCCAAGGGTCTGGGCGGCAAAACGCGCCTGGCGCAGATAACGGTCGTCCACGTCAATGCCTAGCACCCGCTTGGCTCCGCGCTTCTTCATCTCGAGCGAGTAGAAGCCGCCATTGCAACCTATGTCCAGCACAGTGGCGCCGCTCAGGTCCTGGGGAATAGCAGCCGCGATCTGCTTCCACTTGACATTGGGAAAATCGCCGAGGAAGTGATGGGGAGCGGTCTGGATGCCGTGCAGATCGAGGTTGTGGAACCATTCCCCCAGTTCGTCAATGCGGCGGACCAGGGTTTCACGATCAGCAGCGGCTTGGGATTTGGAGGGTTGCGCTATCAGAGGGGGTTTTGAATCGAACGGCGGAGCCTTCACGCGCGTGTGCATCACTTTCTTATGCCGGCCCGCGACGTGCAGCCACAGGCTTTCTTGCTGCGACCCCGGCACGCTACCCTCGCCGGGGCAGAACGTAGGAGTTAGATGCTGGTTAGCAGAGTGGGATGCCCTCTGCCCACTGCCAACATGTTCTTGCACAGCAGCTTGCATTGCGAGCCAGTTTTGGCAGCCTGCACCGGGGCGGCAGCCAAAACTGCCCCCTCATCCGACTAAGTGATGCAATAGCGAGAACTTCTGCGTTGTTCCATTCAGGCAGCGCCGCGGCCTGTCACCAGGTTCACTATCAAAAGAATGACCGCGATAACCAGCAGAAGGTGGATAAGGCTACCGGCGATATGAAAACCCCATCCCAGCAACCAGAGGATCACAAGAATAGCAAACAGAGTCCAAAGCATTTGGGCCTCACCATGTGCCCCAGGGGAGGGCTCCAGCGGATGAGAGTGCGACTCCTGCTTCGGAGTTGCATCCAGAGTTCCTGAATTTTGCCGCTGGTGCTCCAGCGGCGCGTTGCAGTCGTTGCCCTATCCTTGCTGCCCCTCTTCAAGCGCTGTAAACTTGCGGTTTTGGGGAGCAGGTCATCATCTATGTGGGGACACCATGCTGAAATCTGATATCGCCATTGTGAGCGGCGCTCGCACGCCGATGGGACGTTATTGCGGCAAGCTGCGCGATGTTACCGCCACGGAACTGGCCGCAGTCGCGGCGAAGGAAGCCATCCGCCGCGCTGGACTGGAACCCCCAGAGTTCGACCACTGCGTCATCGGCAACGCGCAGCAGACCTCGGGCGACGCGCTCTATGGTGCGCGCCACGTGGCGCTACGCGCCGGGCTGCCGATCGAGACGCCTGCGCTGACTGTCAACCGGCTGTGCGGCTCGGGGATGCAGGCCATCGTCACTGCCGCGCAGATGATCATGCTGGGCGAGGCGCGGACGGTACTTGCCGGCGGCATGGAATCCATGTCGCAGGCGCCACACGTGATTCATGGAATGCGCTGGGGGGTGGGTCTGGGCGAAGGGAAGCTCGAAGATTCGCTGATGGTGGCACTGCTCGATTCCTATTGCGGGCTCTATATGGCCAACACCGCCGAGCTTTACGCAGAGCAGCAGGGCATCATGCGCGAGATGCAGGACGAATACGCGTTGCGCTCGCAGAGGCTCGCGGCTGAGGCGCAGCAGTCCTGCCGCCTACAAGAGGAGATCACGCCCGTTCCGCTAAAGAATCACAAAGGCGAGGCGACCAGCGAAATGTTTGAAAAAGATGACCACCTTCGCCCGGAAACCACAATGGAAGCCCTGGCCAAGCTGAAGCCCGCCTTCGGCAAGAACGGCACGGTGACCGCCGGGAACGCCAGCGGCATCGTGGACGGAGGCGCAGCGGTAGTGGTGATGTCCGTAGACGGCGCGCAGAAGCGCGGCCTCAAGCCGCTGGGCCGAATTGTGAGCTGGGGGATTGCCGGCGTCGATCCCAAGATCATGGGACGCGGGCCGGTGCCGGCTTCGCGTATTGCGCTCCAGAAAGCCGGACTCAAGCTGGATGACATCGATCTGATCGAAGTGAATGAAGCCTTCGCGGCCCAGTATTTGGCGGTGGAGAAAGAGCTGGGGCTCAATCGCGACAAGGTCAACGTGAACGGCGGGGCGATTGCGCTCGGCCATCCGCTAGGGGCCACTGGAACGCGGCTGGTGATCACGCTCCTGTACGAACTGCGCCGGCGGAAGAAGAAATACGGCTTGGCGACAGCCTGCATCGGAGGCGGGCAGGGGATCGCTGTTATCGTGGAGAGCCTGCAGGCTTGATTCGCCACACCGGAGTTGTATTTCTTGCAGGGAACTCAAGCGCCGTAGAGACGCAGCATGCTGCGTCTCTACATCAAAGGGCAATGATGGAAATCAGGAAAGTCGGCGTCCTCGGTTGTGGCCTTATGGGCTCAGGCATTGCGCAGGTCACGGCCACCGCCGGATTCGACGTCACCGTGTTGGAGGTCGAGCAGAAGTTCATTGATAAAGGATTTGCGGGGATTGACAAGTCGCTGGCCAAGTTTGCCGAAAAGGGCACGATCACCGCGCAGCAGAAAGACCAGGTCCGCGCCCGGCTGAAGGGCACGACCAACGTCCAAGATTTGCGGGACCGTGACTTGATCATCGAAGCCATTATCGAGAACGTCGAAGAGAAGAAGAAGATGTATGCCGCGATTGATGGCCTGGCAAAAAAGGACGCCATTTTTGCCTCTAACACCTCGTCGATCTCCATCACGGAGCTGATGTCGGCCACCAAGCGGCCAGAGCGCTTCGTGGGCCTGCACTTTTTCAACCCGGTACCGCTGATGAAGCTGGTTGAAGTCATCCGGACCATCGCCACCTCCGACGACGCTTACGAGACGGTGTTTGAATTCGCCAAAAGGCTGGGCAAGGTGCCGGTCCGCACCAGTGACAAGACCGGATTCATCGTAAACCGGCTGCTGGTCCCGTATCTGCTTGACGCCATCCGTGCCTATGAAGAAGGCGTGGGCTCGATCCCGGACATCGATCAGGCCATGAAGCTGGGCTGTGGGTATCCCATGGGCCCGTTCACGCTGCTCGATTTCGTCGGACTGGACACCACCTACTACGTCAGTCACGTTATGCACGACGAATTCAAGGAGCGCCGGTTCGCCTCTCCTCCCTTGCTCAAGCGGCTGGTGATGGCAGGCTGGTACGGGCGCAAGACGGGCAAGGGATTCTATGACTACACGGATCCTAATAATCCGGTACCGGGAAACTTCTGAAGTTTCACGTTTTGGGTTTTAAATTTCACGTCCTTGCCTTTGCGGAGACTTCCTATGGCCTCGTCTGCGACGCTCGCGCAGTTCGAAAATCTTCTCTACGATAAGAAGCAGCACATTGCTTACATCACCGTCAATCGTCCCAGGGTTTTGAATGCGCTGAATCGGTCCACAATGGAGGAGCTGCGCCGGGCCTTCACCGGGGCAAAGGACGATTTGGAAGTGCGAGTGGTGATCCTCACCGGCGCGGGGGAGAAGTCGTTTGTCGCCGGTGCCGATCTAAATGAGCTAAATAAGTTCACGCCGATCGAAGGTAAGGAATCTACACACATCGGGCAATCCGTGCTCGACCTGATCGAGAATCTCGGTAAGCCGGTGATCGCCTGCGTCAACGGCTTTGCCTTGGGCGGCGGTTGCGAACTGGCGATGGCCTGTACCATGCGTCTGGCCAGCGAAAATGCCAAGCTGGGCCAGCCTGAGGTCACGCTAGGATTGATCCCGGGCTACGGCGGCACGCAGCGTCTGCCGCGGTTGCTGGGAAAGGGTCTGGCGATGCAGTTATTGCTGACCGGTGCAATGATCTCAGCGGAGGAAGCGTATCGCATCGGGCTGGTCAACGAAGTAGTGCCCTCGGCCGAGTTGATTCCTCGCGCAGAAGCGATTGCCAGGAAGATCATCGACAACGCGCCCTTGGCAGTGCAGTACGCAATGGAAGCCGTCAATCATGGCATGGAGATGCCCCTGAAGGAAGGACTGTATCTCGAGGCTACCTTGTTTGGCATGATCTGCGGCACCGAAGACAAGAACGAAGGAACAGCGGCATTCCTCGAAAAGCGGAGGGCGAACTTCAAGGGTAGGTAAGATCGGGTGATCGGGTCATCGGGCGATCTGAAGGGGCAAGAATCCGCGAGAACAGAGAACGCGGAGGGATTTGGTCAACTGCCTGTCAGTCCCCTGCGGCTTTCGTTTTGTGCCCGCGATGATGACGCCGATG
>DASQXC010000297.1:0-2922 GCA_035639935.1 Terriglobales bacterium | reverse complement strand
CGTGGAGCGGTCAGGCGCGCGATGGCCGGACCCCGATTCGTTCCGACGACCTGTTCTTCGGCAATGCCTCGTCTGATTCTCAGCCTGACTGGGTGGACTTCAACAAGATACAGATCCCGCAGGCGGACGAGCAGCAGCGCCTCCTGGTCAACCTTATTCTGCAGATGAACGCGGCAAAGAAGCCCCTCCCTCGTTTCTGGTACTTCCCCAGGGGACTGCAAGCCGTGGTCATCATGACCGGCGATGACCACGGAACGTACCCGGGCTATCCCGGAGGGGCCACGGCTCCGCGCTTCGACCAATACATCGCGGCAAGTCCGGCGGGCTGCAATGTTGCCAACTGGGAGTGCGTCCGCGCCAGTTCGTACCTATTCCCGCCCTGGGTCGCGAGTAACCCCCTGACCGACGCGCAGGCGTCTTCCTATGTCGCGCAAGGCTTTGAGGTTGCTATCCACAATGACAGTAGTCCTGACTGCGCTGACTGGACTCCCAGCGAGCTCAATTCGACTTACACCGCCAGCTTGACGTCTTTTGCCTCCACGTATCCGAGTGTCCCGGCATCTGAAACCCACCGCCAACATTGTGTCTCATGGAGCGACTACGATTCGCAACCGCAGGCCGAGCGTGCCCATGGCATCCGGCTCGATACAACCTATTATTATTGGCCGCCCACCTGGGTCAACGACCGTCCGGGACTATTCACCGGCTCGGGTATGCCCATGCGGTTCACCACCAGGACAGGAAGTGTGCTAGACATCTATCAAGCCGCGACCCAGATGACGGATGAGTCCGGCCAGACTTACCCGTCCACCGTCGATACCCTGCTAAGCAATGCCTTGGGATATGGCTTCTACGGTGCTTTCACCGCCAATATGCACAACGATGCAGCCGAGTCCACCGGTGCCAATGACATCATTGCTTCGGCACAGAAGCTGGGGGTACCGATCGTATCGTCGGCACAAATGCTGCATTGGCTGGACGGCCGCAATGGCTCCTCATTCTCCGGCCTGATCTGGGATGGCTCCATCTTGAGTTTCCAAGTTTCAGTCGCATCTGGGGCGGAGAACTGGCTTGAGGTCATGCTGCCGGCGAACAGTGCTGCAGGGCGACTGTTCAGCGTCACTTTCAATGGCACTCCCGTCGGTTTCGCCCTTCAGACCATCAAAGGCATGCAGTACGGGATCTTCACAGTCAACTCTAGCGGGAGTCTGCAAGCCTCTTATAGAAAAATAAAGGTGACCGGCAGCGGCCAGATCGCTTCACAGGCGCCTGCTCTCAGGGCCAACTTCGGGTTCGTCGCGAACGGCAACGGGCCTGTAGGGTCGCTTTCATATCACGACGATGGCGCCATTGGCGGCAGCATCGATGTCAAAAGCGTGAACACCAGCGTGCCCGTGATTTCGTCCAGCAACTGCGCGACGTTCAATGGTGCCGCTAAGGTGAACCAGAAAACCGGCTACAGCTACAGCGTAAAGGCTTGCGACTACGCTGAGCCTGGCGTCGGGAAAGACACCTTCTCAATCAAAGTCACGGGACCGGGACGCTCCTACCAGAACGGAGGAATCCTTAGCGGCGGCAATATCCAGATTCAGAACCAGTAGGTTAACAGAAGAGCGAGCCCGGCGGCTCGCATCGCCGCGCGCCCTCGGGTGCGGTGGTGACGTAAATCTCCGGTATGCGCCCCGTGGCCTTGCGGTACTCTTGCGCCAACTCGCGATGACGGCACATTTGTTTTCGGACAATGACTACCCCGCACTCCTTCCGGCCACGGCGGATGGCGGAGTCGATCAAGGCGGACTGATCGTCGCGCGCAGCGAACGCGGGATCTGCCGGGTGGTCTGCTTCTCGCCCCGTCATGACCTGACGATCAGCACGATGACTCGGCACCAGCTCAGGCAGGTGGTGAACATCTGGTCAGAGCAGTACCAGGACCTGGGGCTCATCAGTTAGGTCCAGATTTTCGAAAACCGCGGCGCAATGATGGGCGCCAGTAATCCGCATCGCCAAATATGGGCGAACGAAAGCCTGCCGAATGTGCCGGCGAGAGAGCAACAGGCACTCAGCAATTACGAAACTTTACATCATTCGTGCCTGTTATGTGACTATCTGCAGCTTGAGCGCAGGGGTGGAGAGCGCCTTGTATTCGATAATGAAAATTTTGCTGCGTTGGTGCCGTTCTGGGCGGTCTGGCCGTTCGAGATCATCCTGCTGGCACGCCGCCACGCGGGAGCTTTCACTGATCTTTAAGATGAGGAAGGCAACGCGCTGGCCGACGCCCTCAACCGCATCACGGCGCGTTACGACAACGTTTTCGGCGTGCCGTTCCCTTACTCGATGGGCTTTCACCAACGGCCCACCGACAGTGCGCCGCATCAGGAGTGGCACTTCCACGCGCACTTTTATCCTCCGCTGCTGCGCTCGGCTACCGTGCGCAAGTTCATGGTCGGTTATGAAATGCTTGCCACACCCCAGCGTGACATTACGCCGGAAAGTGCCGCCGCAAGATTGCGCGAATTGAAAGACGTTGTGCAAGGAGAGCCGCAGGCGCACTGAGCAGCAAACTCGCGCGAAGCGAGCGCAGAAGCTAACTGATGGGCCGCCACCCAGGGTGATTGTTAGCCACTCACTCGCATTTTCCTGAAAAGATTTCCGCCCAGAATCGCTTGGCCTTAGGATATGTGTTGCTCTGGGCGGCATCAGCCTGCCTGTCGGCAGGGACCGGGGATTGCATGAGCACAACTACGGAGCCGACAGCCGACGCTCGGTGGGCAGTGAGCACCAGTTCGTTTTGGCAGCGGCTCGCGGGTTCTGCGCAGAGCCGTGACGTGGGTAGCTCTATGACTGCCCGATTAACCGTGGCGAGCGCGCCTTGCTTTATCGAAACGCCGCCGCCGCGGTGGTGGTGAGCCGGTCGAGCGCCAT
>DASQXC010000296.1:0-3182 GCA_035639935.1 Terriglobales bacterium | reverse complement strand
TGGGGGTTGGCGTTGTGGTGCCGCCGTGGAACTTTCCCGGAGCCATCATGGCGGGAATGACGAGCGCCGCTATCGTCGCCGGCAACACCGTCGTCCTCAAGCCTTCGAGCGATTCGCCGGCGATTGCCGCCTTCTTCTTTTCCCTGTTGGAGCAGGCCGGCATGCCTCCGGGCGTGGTGAACTTCTGTCCGGGAGCTGGCGCAACCTTCGGCGACGCGCTCGTGGCGCATCCCAAGACGCGCTTCATCGCTTTCACCGGCTCGAAGGAAGTGGGGCTGCGGATCAACCAGGTTGCGGCCACGCAGCAGCCGGGCCAGATCTGGATCAAGCGTACCGTGCTGGAGATGGGCGGCAAGGACGCCATCATCGTGGACGCGGATGCCAACATCGAATCTGCCGTGGAAGGTGTAGCGGTTTCGGCCTTCGGCTTTCAAGGACAAAAATGCTCGGCCTGCTCGCGCCTGATCCTGGACGAGAAGATATACGACAAGTTTCTCGACCTGCTGAAAGCGCGGGTGGAGAGAATCACCATCGGCGATCCCACAGAGAACCCTGGGATGGCTGCGGTCATCAACGAGGGCTCGATGAAACCCATCCTCGGCTACATCGAGCATGGCAAGAAAGACGGGCGGCTGATTACTGGTGGCAAGCGCGTCGGCGGCAAGGACGGTTATTTTATAGAGCCCACGGTCATCGCCGACATCCCGCCGAAATCGAAGCTGGAGCAGGAGGAGATCTTCGGGCCGGTGCTGGCAGTGATCAGGGCACGCAATTTCGATCACGCGCTCGAGATCGCCAACGACACCGAATTCGGCCTCACCGGCGCCGTCTATACCACCTCACCGGACAAGAAGAGACGCGCGATGGACGAGTTCCACGTCGGCAACCTGTACATCAATCGCAAGTGCACAGGTGCAATTGTGGGCGCGCACCCCTTCGGCGGCTTCAACATGTCCGGTACCGATTCCAAGGCGGGCGGGCCCGATTACCTGCTGCTGTTCACCCAAGCCAAGAGCATCGGAGAAAAGTTGGCGTAATACGGCTGGTGGCTATTAGCTTTTAGCTGTTGGCTTTCGATTGGCTAGCCTTTCGCCTTCCAAAGCTCCCCTAGTACCTCAAAGCCAACGGCCAGGAATCCCCTACACATTTCGTTGACATAGCCAGTTCTGCGAATTAACAATAAGCTGTGTTGTTCTTGGGCTGGATAGAAGCAGCCTAGATCGCGTTCCATTCCCTCGCGTTAAGGATCCAGTATGGCGAAGATCCTGTGCGTGGATGACGAGCCGCACGTCGTCACGCTGAAATGTGCCATCTTGGAGCAGGCTGGCCACACCGTGACCACCTCCACCTCCGCGCGCGACGCCGTCAGCAAGCTCCAGCACGCTGCCTTTGATGCCGTGGTTACAGACTGGCGGCTGGGCGATAGCGACGGCCGTACGGTGGTGGAGGCCGCCAAACGGCAGTCTTCCATGCCCGTGGTGGTGGTTTCGGGATATGTCGCCGAGGCCTTCCAGGCCGCGGAACCTCTGGCTGACTTGTACCTGGAGAAGCCCGTCAACCCGGAAGAACTGGTCACCATTGTTAACGAACTGCTCAAAGCGGGTCACAACGCTATTTCCCAACCGGAGTAGGAGTCCCAGAACTGACATCCAGCCGCAGTTCAGGGTTCATCTAATTCAGCAGTGTACTTCCAAAAACCAAAGCGGAAGCTGGTCCTCTATGTGGCCACCTTGGCGGTTGCCTGGCTGGGACTGGCAGTGGTCGAAGCCATTCAACCCTTCGTAGGCTTCCTCCCCATCCTGCTGCTGCCGGCGGTATTCGCCACCGAAGTCTACTTCGGATTCGGACCGGCGGTGGTGTGCACCGCGATGTGCACGGCCGGGGCCATCCTGCTGATGCGCGTGCCCGGGTCCGTGCCCGAAGAGGTCCACAGCCTGACCAACTGGGCGGTCTTCCCGCTGGTTGCGGCCAGCCTGCTGTACGTCATGGAGTCGCGGCGCAAGCAGCAGCGGCTGGGGCAGGAGCGGCAAATCGAACTCTCTACCCTGCTCGAAAGCATGCCCGAGGCAGTCTTCATTTTCGATCCCGCAGGCCGGCTGATCGAGGCCAACAGTGCGGCGGTGGCCTTCTCCGGCATGCGCCGGGAAGACTTGGTGAATTTTCCTGTGGCGCGGCTTGCGCGCCATCTGGCGGCACAGTCCGACGATAACCGTCCCCTGGACATCGCCGAACTCGCCGTTACGCGTGCCCTGCGTGGCCAGCCGGTGCTGAACGAGCGCAGGGTCTTTTTGCCGCCGCCGGAGCACAACCGCGTGGACGCCCTGGTCTCGGCCAGCCCGATGCGCGGGCCAGAGGGCGAGATCATCGGTGCGCTGGTGGTGGTGCGCGACGTCACCGAAGTCACCCAACTGCAGCAACATGTGGCCGACAGCGAGCGCCACCTGGCCGTAGGTCAGATGGCCGCCGGCATCGCCCACGACTTTAACAATGTGCTGGACACCATCTCCCAGGCCGTGGGGGTATTGGAGATACGCCCCGACCAGGCGCCGGAAGACCGCAAGCTGGTGCTGAATATGATCTACAACGCCGTACGGCGCGGGACGGAGATCATCGCCCGCCTGCGGGAGTACATCCGCGGCGGCACCGGGCAGCGGGCGCCGGCGGACCTGCGCCAGTTGCTCGAGGAGGCGCTTGAGCTGACTCGTCCGCTATGGCGCAACAGGCCGGGCATCAACGTGCTGCAGGAATTGAACCCGGTGCCGCCGGTGCTGGCTAATGCGGCCGACCTGCGCCGCGTGTTCGTCAACCTGATCATCAACGCCATGCAGGCCATGCCCGATGGCGGAACCCTGACCGTGCACTGCCAGGAGAGCGGCGCAACCGTGGTGGCCTGGGTACGCGACACCGGAATCGGCATCCCGCCCGAAGCGCACAAGAAGGTCTTCCTGCCTTACTACACCACCAAACCTGCGGGAACAGGCCTGGGACTTTCCAGCGCGCAGAAAATCATCCTCAGCCAGCAGGGCAACCTCACCTTCACCAGCGAACCAGGGAAGGGTTCAACCTTCCGCGTGGAACTGCCAGTCATGGCGGAAGTCCCGGCGCAGGTAGCCTGAGAACCGGTGCTGGCTAATGGGTCTCTGCCGGTACCCATCCACGGATTAACGCGGATTGACGCGGAT
>DASQXC010000295.1:0-3011 GCA_035639935.1 Terriglobales bacterium | reverse complement strand
AAGCGGCGATAATTGATTTCTTCCGCGGAAACGCGCCACAGCGCCAGCCGGTAGGCTTGTGATTCCAGTAATTGGTGCAGGGTATCGAAACTGCGTCCCTCTCCCGGCCGGCCATTGATCAGGCGCACCGCTTCCTCCACGATTTTTCGCACCGAAGGCGAGCCCCGGACCAATGCGGCCAGGCGGTGCCTCAGCTCGGGAATTTGCTCCCGCCGTTCGCGAATGAGTTCGGGATCAGAAGCGGTGTGGAGCGGCAAGGCACGCAATCGGCGCAGTACGTCCTCCAATTCCCATAGTTGCGGTTCGCCGTTGTGGAAGCGTGTGCGCAAGTCACCCAGAGGTTCAAAAATCAAGGGAAAGGTCTGCGGATCGATCGGCAAGCGCTTGTCGTAATAGCTGACAAAGAAACGCTCGTCGTCATAGGCGAGGGCGATGCGGCCCTGTTCGAGCTCATCTCCGTAGGATTCGCCCAGCACCGGCAGCAGGACCTTGTTGCGCAGTTCGGCCTTGAACGGTTCCCAGTCGATATCGAAGAACTCGGCGTATTGCGAGGTGCGGCCATTTTCCAGCACATCCTGCCACCACGGGTTGCTGCCGTGGCCCACGCCCATGTGGTTGGGGACAACGTCGAGCACCAGACCCATGCCGTGCGCTTTTAGCTCAGAGACGAACGAATGGAATTCCTCTGGGCTGCCGATCTCCGGATTAATGGCGTTGTGGTCGGTGATGTCATAGCCGTGCTGGCTGCCGGGGCGCGCGCGCAAGATAGGCGAAGCGTAACAGTGAGAGATGCCCAACTGGTGCAGGTAAAGGACGAGCTGCCGCGCGTCTTCGAAGCGGAACTCGCGGCGGAACTGGAGGCGGTACGTGGCCAGGGGACGCGTTGCTAATTTATTAGCCGCCAGCCGGTCCAGACACTCCACCAGACCGCTGGTTTCCGGCGCCAATGTGGCGGGAGTGGCGCGCATAGCGAACAATCTTAAGATGCCGATTGTAGTCGGCGGGCCAGCGAATCCCAACTCGCGCATGCTTGACGCGGGGTTAGTTGCGGGCTCGTTTTGAGGACGTTTTCACGATCGTTGAGGACGTTTTTACGATCGGTGTGGCCCGGCTTTGTGAAAGGGCACGGCTTCAGCCGTGCCGCATTGGCACTGTAGAATTGTCATCCCGAACAAAGCGTGAACTGAGCGGTGCGAGTTGAGCGCGAGCGAGGGATCTTCGAGTTGCGTGAGCCTACACAGACAGGGCAATCCTCCTCTCGGTGAAGCAGCGTCCTTGCGCTTACCCCACGCGATTGCGACCTCAGCAAACCAACATCAGGTTTGCTGGGGACCAGGGTGCGCCCGTTCGGGAGGCGGATGCCAGGTGTCGGCTTGTACGGCGCCTGAAAGCTCCATCACGACTAAGCGCTTTAGTAAACTAGAGCGCAATGTCCTTTCCGTCCCATTCTTGGCTGGCGCGCCGCATCGAGGAAGCCTTGCGAGCGGGTTTCGCGCGCGCCTACGAAAGCCTGCGTGTCGATCCCGACCGCTATCTCTTCCATTTGCGCTCTGCGCACGAGCTGCCGATCACTACCTTTCGCGGCATGGCTAAGCTGCCGATCGAAACAGTGGACAGTGTCGCCGAGCAGACCATCCGCGCCGGGATGAAAATCGCTGCGGTTGAGGGCGCCGGGTTGGGGCTGGGCGGGCTTATCACGCTGGTTCCCGATCTCAGTATCCTGGCGGTGATCACGTTTCGCACTTTACAGAAGCTCAGCCTGATCTATGGCTTCGAATTCAACACCGACGAGGAGATCGCCGACTTATGGCTGGCGGCGGCCAGCGCCGCTGGCGTGGACATCAGCAGGGAAGTGTTGGAGAAGGAAGTGGTGAACCGGTTTGTGCCGCGGATGGTCCGTACCGTTGCCGCCCAGGCCAGCCGAGAAATTGTGGAGAAGTGGGCGGGACGGCTCATTCCGCTGTTCAGCTCCGGCCTCGGCGCCGGGCTCAACTATTATTTCGTCCGCGCCTGGGGCCAGCGCGCCAAAGACCATTTTCGCGAGAAGCACCTGCGCTTGCGGGAGCAGTTGGCGCTGGGAGGTTCGAACACCTCGGCCCTGCCGACGAAGTAACGAGGCAAAATCTCAGTGCCTCGGTGCCTCTGTGGCAGATTTCGAAGCGTATCCTGGACTAACATTGCCGCTTGCGAGTCGTAATCGGTGAGGTAGGCTTGCGGGGCCCCCAGCTTATCCGTTCGAGTGAAAATCTCTACAAGCATCCTGCCGTATGAGCCACGCTTCCACTCACCGCGACCCATCAGCGTCGTTAGGCTGTCCTCGGTCCTGCGAAAGAATGCGAATCGCGAGCCCGACGGGAATGCATGTGAAGAATACAAACAGCACTATGTAGCCGATTAACCCTAACCCGAAGGGAACAGCGTGGCCGCCGAAAAGCCATACCCCGATCACAAAGGTCGTGCTCAACCCAAGGAACATCTCCGACACGATATATGCCTTTATTAGCCGACCCTGGAAAAAGATGATCATGCCGATGCAAAAAAGCCAAATTGCGGTCGCCCACTCAGTCATGTCTCCCACGGCTGGATTGCGGGAGAAACAACTTTCCATGACGTAAGCCACGCTCAACCGCGGGTCCAAGAGCGCGTGATGATTTTGAAGCCCCCGAAGATATAGTCCAATCTGATATGTAGCCAGCAGCAGAAGGTAAAATCCCAACGCCCTCTGGAAATACTTCCGAAGTCGTTGCGCGTTGCCCGGAGCGTTCACCGCTGTTTCCTACAAGCCAAGTTCCGGCCCGTCATAAATTCATACGCATCTCGAATGGCCTGGTCCTCGTCTCGGTAGATTTGGGGTGTGATTCACTCGTTTTCTCGATTCCCAGCCCAAGGCGATCAGCGCCCACCAGAACTACTACTTCTGGGGACCGAGGCAGTACACGGGCGAGAGCCTGATCCTGCTGCAATGGAGCCTCGCGAGCGCCCGGCGCTGGTGCCATGACGTGCAGGAGGGA
>DASQXC010000294.1:0-2416 GCA_035639935.1 Terriglobales bacterium | reverse complement strand
GCCATTGGTTGTTAAAAGAAATGCCACGGATTCACACGGATATTCACGGATTTGTCTTGATCGGTGTTGATCCGTGTAAATCCGTGGCTTTTTCACGGGTAGATCCTGGTGAGCGTGCGCGCGAAAGGGATGGCTTCCCGCAGGTGCTCGATTCCGCAGATCCAGGTGACTACGCGCTCGATGCCCATGCCGAAGCCGGCATGCGGCACGCCGCCGTACTTGCGCAGGTCGAGATACCACTTGAAGGCCTCTTCCGGCAGACCGTGCTCGCGGATGCGCTGGAGCAGCAGCTCGTAAGATCCGATGCGCTGCGATCCGCCAATGATCTCGCCGTAGCCCTCGGGCGCCAGCATGTCCATGCACAACGCAACCGCAGATCGCTGCGGGTCGGGTTCCATGTAGAACGCCTTCACCGCTGCGGGGTAGCGATGCACAATCACAGGCCGGTCGAACTTTGACGAGAGACTTGTTTCATCGGGTGAGCCAAAGTCCCCACCCCACTTGAAGCGGTTTTCCAGTTCACCTTTGGCATGGGCCTCCTGCAACATCTGCACCGCTTCGTCATAGGTGATGCGCGGGAAGGGTGTGTCAATGCTCTCCAGTGGTGCAAGTTTCCGTCCCAAGGTCTCAAGCTCCGGCCGGCGGCGCTCCAGCACGCGTTTTACGATAAACGTTACGAACTCCTCCGCTAGATTCATCAGGTCATCGAGCGTGGCGTAGGCGATCTCCGGCTCGACCATCCAGAACTCGGTCAGGTGGCGGCGGGTCTTGGATTTTTCCGCGCGGAAAGTTGGCCCGAAGGAATAGACCTTACCCAGCGCCATGGCCGTGGCCTCGATATAGAGCTGGCCGGACTGGGTGAGGAACGCCTGCTCGCCGAAATATTCGACCGGAAATAGGGTGGTCGTGCCCTCGCAGGCAGCGGGGGTGAGAATGGGCGGGTCGGTGAGCGTGAAGCCGCGATCATCGAAGAAGTCGCGCGCCGCCTTGATCACCTCCGCGCGCACGCGCAGGATCGCCGCCTGCCGCGGGGTGCGCACCCAGAGATGGCGGTGTTCCATGAGGAAGTCCACCCCGTGTTCCTTGAGAGAAATGGGGAACGGGTCGGCCTCTGGCACGCGCTGCACCACCTGCACGTCGCTGACGTCGAGCTCGTAGCCGCCGGGTGCGCGCTTGTCAGCGCGTACCTTGCCCGTGACGATCACGCTCGATTCCTGCGTTAGGTTCTTGACGGAATCGAACATCTCCGGCGAAACGGCACTTTTTGCCATTACGCCCTGGATCACGCCGGAGCCGTCGCGGAAAATGGGGAACAGCAGCTTGCCGCTTTCGCGAAGGTTGTACAGCCATCCGCGGATGGTGACGGTCTGGCCCTCGTGCCGGCCGATTTCGCGAACGGTCGTGACCGGCGCCTGGTTTGCCGTTATGTTCGCCGTGGACATAGGAACTCTTCAGAGTTACAGGATACCCTCTTCAGGCTCTCTAAGTTAATTCGTTGGATGGCAGCGAATATATCGGGCTACGACTGTGGAGCCGCCGTCGGAGTTGCGGGAGCGGGTTGGGGCTCGGAGGCCCCGGTGTTGACCAGGTCCTTAAGTTCCTTGCTGGGTTTGAAGAACGGGATTTTTTTGGCGGGGACTTCGACACGGTCGCCAGTCTTGGGATTGCGGCCGACGCGCGGGTTGCGCTGGCGGGTGCGAAAGCTGCCGAAACCGCGGATCTCGATCTTGTCGCCGGCGCGCAGGGAGTGCACGATACTGCCGAAGATCGTCTCCACGATTACTTCGCTGTCCTTGCGGGTCAGTTCCACCTGCCGCGATACTTCGTCAATCAGATCCGCCTTGGTCATCACCACCTCATTATCGCTTTTCTGGCTGGATTGTGCGTGCCGGGCCAGTATCTTACATCGCAGGGCACTCCGGCAATCCGCTCACTTCCAAAGATAATAAAACCCGATGTTGGTCTGCATGAGCTTGGACCTATCGGGCAGGTATTCGGAGATGTCGCCGAAGAGCAGGTCCAGCAGGGTGTGGCGCTGTTTTTCGGGGCGCACTAACGCGGGTTCCCCTGAGATGCCCACGGATTTTGCCGTGTCCTCGACCGCAGCCTGGAAATCCCCCAACTCGTCGATCAGCTTCAGCTGTTTCGCCTGCTCGCCGGTCCACACCTTGCCATCAGCCAGGGAGCGAACGTCCTCATCCTTCAGCTTCCGTCCTTCGGCCACGGCGCGAATGAACTGATGATACATGTCGTCGAGCAGTCGCTGCAGGTAAGCGCGTTCTCCGGGGGTGAGTTCGCGTGTGGGGTTGCCAGTATCTTTGAATTCGCCGGTCTTGAGCACCACATCCTTCAGCTTGGCCCAACGGATGAGGTCGCCGTAGTTGTACCACTCAGCAATCACCCCGATGCTGCCGAC
>DASQXC010000293.1:0-5265 GCA_035639935.1 Terriglobales bacterium | reverse complement strand
TGACGAGGGTTGCGCCTTCGGCAGTACCCGCCTCGATCAGCTTGGAGCGCGCCAACAAATCTTTGGCATCACGAGGAACACGGTAGTACGCCGAATAAATCTCGTTAACTTCGCAGGCGACGGCCAGATCGCGGTACTTAGGATCTTCTGCCATTTTGAAGTCAATGGCGGCGTGGCGTGCGGCCACACCCAATTCGGGATGCTCAGGCACAGATTGGACCCGCTGGCCGCGGTAATAGACCTCGCGCTGATCACGTAATCCGTCCAGGAACTGCTCGGGACTACGAAGTGCCATTCTCGCCTCCATTCTCTTAATCACTGCTCGAGGTGTAGAGACGCAGCGTGCTGCTCTCTACCAATGAGATGGGCTGGAGTGGAGTGGCGACCCGACCTGATCAGTATTCCCCTCGTTTGCAACCGCCGCCCGCTCACGCAAAACGTGTTTCTGAATCTTGCCCGTTGAAGTTTTCGGCAGTTCCTCGAAGCGGACTTCCTTGGGCGCCTTGAAATGCGCGATGCGGCTGCGCACGAACTCGATCAACTCGGCGGCAGTCGCGGATTTCCCTTGCCGCAGCACCACGAAGGCTACGGGAACTTCTCCCCATTTTTCATCGCTGCGGCCGACCACGGCCGCCTCCAGCACCGCCGGATGCTCCACCAGCACTCGCTCGACCTCGACCGATGCCACATTCTCCCCGCCGGTGATGATGATGTCCTTAGCGCGGTCACGGAGTTCGACGTAACCATCGGGATGGCGCACTCCGAGGTCGCCGGTGCGAAACCAGCCATTGATCGTCGCCGCGCGCGTGGCCTCATCGTCGCGGTAGTAACCGATCATCGTGTTGTTGCCGCGCAAGACGATCTCACCCATGGTCTCGCCGTCCCAGGGAACCGGGTTCCCATTCACGTCGAAGACGTCGATCCCGCCTGCCAGCACATTGTCAATGCCTTGCCGCGCATTCAGTCTCGCCTGCCGCTCGGGCGGCTCCGCCGACCACTCCGGCTGCCACTCGCAGATCGCAGCCGGTCCGTAAGATTCGGTCAATCCGTAGAGGTGAGTAACTTTGATATTCAGCTTGGCCAAGCGCGCAAGCAGCGCGGGCGAGGGCGGCGCGCCTCCAGTCTGCGCCTGGATGGTGCGCACTGGTCGGCGGTCAGGAGCTGCGGTCGCGGCTTCTGCGATCATGGTCAGCACCGTGGGCGCGCCGCTCAGATGGGTGATCCCGCGGTCGCAGATCATCGACCATGCCAGCACCGGATCCGCCTTGCGCAGGCAAACATGCGTTGCACCAGCCGCGGTTACCGCCCAAGTGAAACACCAGCCGTCGCAGTGGAACATGGGCAAGGTCCACAAATACACGCTATCCAATCCCATGTGCGTGTGGTAGGCCACGGCCAGCGCCTGCAAGTATCCTCCACGATGGCTGTACATTACGCCCTTGGGCTTTCCGGTGCTGCCGCTGGTGTAATTGATCGCCAACAACCCTCTCTCATCAGAACACGGTACTGAATGCGGCGGCGCACGACCGAGGAGCTGCTCGTACTCTGTATCATTTGAGCCACCGATGATCAGCCTGACCCCGGTACTGTGAGCGACCCTCTGCGCTGTGTCGGCCAGTTCCTCTGTGGTAATGAGCAGGCGCGCACCGGAGTGCTCCATGATGTACGTTAGTTCTCCTGCCGAGAGTCGTATGTTCATCGGCACCAAAACCGCGCCCGCCATGGGAACGCCGTTGTGCAGCTCCAGCATGACGTGGCTGTTTACGCAGAGTGCGGCGACGCGGTCGCCCGGATGGATGCCCGCCTCCGCAAGCAACCCCGCCAGCCGATGTGCTCGACTGCCGAATTCGGCATACGTGAATCGCCGCTCACCATCGATGACCGCGATGCGATCGGCGAATACCGAGGCAGCGCGGTCCAGAAAGAGGGCCGGGCTGAGTGGACTTTCTGTAAAGTCGGCCATATACTCTCTGACCAAAATCAATGCAGATTGTGGCTTAGCCTGTCGGCCCGTGGCACAAGTCCGTGAGCCGGGAGTTGATTTTACGCCTGGCGAACGCGACAGAGTCCGCACGCCAGTTGTACCACGACTACTCGTTTCATCAAGCGCTGCGGAAATCCTGAGGCGCAGCCGAACGAGTCGCCAAGAGAATTAATGCAGTCGATGGAGTCATCCTGAATCTTTCCACCGGCACGGGAAATCTCATGTATTTGTACACTCCCGCCCATTACTGATTTTTGTTTAAGAGGCAATAGGAACTCATGGCAAAACGAATGATCTTAATGCTGGCGGTGGCGACTGTGCTCATCACCGGCCTCGGCTGGGTGAAGTTTCGGCAGGTCAAGGCGGCGGGTGCCGAACATGCGGCATTTCAACCGCCTCCGGAAGCAGTCACTACTATCGTAGCCCGTCAGGAGCAGTGGCCGGCAACGGTCAGCGCTGTCGGAACGGTAGCTGCCGTCCGCGGTGTCACCGTGGCCGCGGACTTGCCCGGCATCGTGGAAAAGATCAACTTCGATTCCGGAAAAATGGTCAAGGAAGGCGACATCCTGGTGCAACTCGATACCCGACAAGAACGCGCTCAGTTGGCTGCCGCCGAGGCGCAACGCGATCTTGCGCAAGTCAACTTCGCCCGCATGCAGGAGCTAGTGAAGGAAGGCGTCATCTCGAAGATGGAGTACGACCAGTCCACGGCCGAGCACCGGCAGATGGATGCGCGGGTGGGAGAGACCCGCGCCACGATCGAGCGCAAGACTATCCGCGCGCCGTTCTCAGGTGCCCTGGGCATCCGCCAGGTAAATCTAGGGCAATATCTCGCCGGTGGCGCACCGATCGTGCCGCTGCAATCCTTGAATCCGGTCTACGTCAACTTCGGTGTGCCGCAGCAGATAGTCGGGCAAGTGCGAATCGGGCAGAAGGTGCGGATCACGACTGGTGATGTGGCAGGCGTGGAGTTCGCAGGGCACGTCTCCGCGGTTGATTCGGTGGTAGACGAAGCGACACGCAACATTCAAGTGCAGGCCACCCTCGCCAATCCCGAAGGGAAGCTGCGCCCCGGCATGTTCGTGCAGGTGGAGATGATGTTGGGCGGGAGCCGGACAGTCGTCACGCTGCCAGCGTCCGCGATCAGCTACGCGCCTTACGGCGATTCCGTGTACATTATCTCCGATCTCAAGTCCCCAAACGGCCAAAGCTACCGTGGCGCGCGCCAGCAATTCGTGAAGCTGGGCGGCACGCGCGGCGACCAGGTCGCAGTCATCTCAGGTGTCAACCCAGGGGACGAAGTTGTGACCTCGGGCGCATTCAAGCTGCGCAACGGCGCCGCGGTGCTTGTCAACAATACGGTCCGGCCAGGAAATAATCCCGCACCCAAGCCCGAGGACAATTAAATGCGGCTCACCGACCTCTTCATCAAACGGCCTGTCCTCGCGGTAGTCGTCAATCTGGTGATACTGATTGCCGGCCTGCAGTCGATTCGCTCGCTGAGTGTCCGGCAATATCCCCGCAGCGACATCGCGATCGTACGGGTGTCGACTGTGTACGTTGGCGCCAACGCGAACCTGGTTCGCGGCTTCATCACCAGTCCTCTCGAGCGCGTCATCGCCAGCGCCGATGGCATCGACTACATGGAATCATCGAGCGCTCAGGGACTGAGCACCATCACCGTGCACCTGAAGCTCAACTATGACACCAACGCGGCGCTCACGCAGATTCAGGCCAAGGTGGCGCAGGTCCGCAATGATCTGCCCCCGGAAGCCGAAGCGCCGGTCATCGAGTTGGAAACTGCCGACAACCAGTTTGCCGCGATGTACCTCGGCTTCTCCTCCGCCGATCTTGACCAGAACCAGATCAGCGATTACCTCCTCCGCGTGGTCCAACCCAAGCTCTCCGCAATCAGCGGCGTACAACGCGCGGAGATCCTCGGTGACCGCACGTTTGCCATGCGGATCTGGCTCAAACCGGAAAAGATGGCTGCATTGGGCATTTCACCCTCGCAAGTGCGGGACGCGCTTTCAAAGAACAACTACCTTTCTGCTCTGGGCAAGACAAAAGGCTCGATGGTCTCGGTGAACCTGGTCGCCAACACCGATCTTCGCACGGCGCAAGAGTTCCGGCAGCTTGTTGTTAAGGAGGATAAAGGGACCGTCGTTCGCCTAGGCGACATCGCCGATGTCGTGCTCGGCGCCGAGAATTACGATTCCGACGTCCGGTTCAACGGCCAGAACTCGACGTTCATGGGCGTTTGGGTCCTCCCCACCGCCAACTCGCTCGAGGTCATTGCCCGAGTGCGCGAGGCAATGAAAGAGATCCAGGCGCAGTTGCCGGTAGGCATGCAGGCGGGCATTCCCTACGATTCCACCCAGTACATCCAGAACGCCATCCGCGAGGTGTTCAAGACGCTCACTGAAACCCTCGTAATCGTCATCATTGTCATTTTTCTGTTCCTGGGCTCGGCACGTTCGGCACTCATCCCCGCGGTCGCTATTCCGATCTCCCTGATCGGGGCAGTCTTCCTGATGCTGGTGGCAGGCTTCACCATTAACTTGCTGACGCTCCTGGCGATTGTGCTCTCGGTAGGTCTGGTGGTGGACGACGCCATCGTAGTTGTCGAGAACGTAGAGCGGCATCTGCAGCTCGGGCAGCGCCCGTTTGAGGCTGCCATCAACGCGGCCCGTGAGCTGGTCGGCCCAATTATCGCGATGACCATCACGCTGGCGGCGGTATACGCGCCCATCGGACTTCAGGGAGGTCTTACCGGCGCTCTGTTCCGCGAGTTCGCCTTCACGCTGGCGGGAGCGGTAATCGTCTCCGGAGTCGTGGCGCTCACTTTGTCGCCGATGATGGGCTCGCGGCTTTTGCGCGCAGGCGACGCCGAGCGCGGCCTTTCCGGATGGATCAATCGGCGCTTCGATAGCGTCCGGCGCACGTACACCAGCCTGTTGACGGGGACGCTCAATTACCGGCCCATGGTATTTGTCCTGTGGGCAATCGTCGCGGCCCTGATGATTCCTTTCTACCTGTTCTCGCAGAAAGAACTCGCGCCGAGGGAGGACCAGAGCGTGGTCTTCGGGGTAATTCAGGCGGCGCCGAACGCGACGCTGGATCAGACCAAGCTCTTTGCGTCGCAGGTGTCGGAAGTGTATGGATCGTTTCCCGAGGCCGAAAGCATCTTCCAGATCACTACCCCGAGTGGCGGGTTCGGCGGCATGGTCACTAAACCTTGGAACCAGCGCACCAAGAGCACCGACCGGCTCCAGATCGAG
>DASQXC010000292.1:0-3048 GCA_035639935.1 Terriglobales bacterium | reverse complement strand
GGCTGCGGTGTTGATATTGCCGCGGAACAGATGGTTCCGCCCGAGGAGTACGAGGAGATCCTCAACTGGTTGGGCCGCTCATTTCTGTGTTCCAACTGGGCTTGAGCTTGCTGTGGCGCCTGAAGATTCAGCGAATCATCGACGGCCAGGGCAAGCTGGTTCGCAACCAGAGAAAGAAAGCGGACTTCTTCCTCTGAGTACACTAACTGACCTAGCACTGGGTCTCAGTCCACTAGGGCGACCTCATCGCCCGGCCGGATTGTCCCCTCGACCAAAACAGCACCATAGACTCCCGCCTTGCCGTCATGGGCGCGAGCCACTCGCCGCATCACCTCGGGGTTCGGCTGCGCAGTTTCAGGATCGAGAGTAATCATTTTACAGCGGGGATCGCGATCAACAACAGCGATCGTTGTCTTTGCACCAAGCCGCAATGTTCTGCCAACGAACTCGTCTTCCTCGAAAGCATTTCCGGAATCGAGTTGGACATACACATTCGCGCGGAAGCGCCGCTTATCCAGATCTGTTCCCAATTCCTTGCTCAATTGCCACGCAGTTTGGATCGAAAAGATAGAGATGGGACGACAATCCGTCATCGCCCGATCGGATCGAAGCAGCGTCAGCTCATGCGGCTCGCGGATTCCCTCGCGCAGCATGCTGATCAGCCGGGGGTCGTCAATCGAGAGCCGTTCTCCCGCCGGTGTCTCCACATCCACTGTGAAATCGGAAAATTTCGCATACACTGGGGTAAGACCGGGTGCAATCGCTTCAGCCTCTGCTAAGTTGCCGGGCTTTGTCGCGCGCTCCGGATGCCGGAATCTAGGGCGATATAAGAGCAATACTTCCTGCTCCCGCCCGGTCAAGTATGGAAATCCTTTCGGCGCCGCCGAACTCCGGAAGGCATAAAGTCGATCACCATAGACGCCAGGAAACCCGACAAACGCCTCTTGCAGCTCTTCACCACGCATGCTCTTGACCGGGTAGCGCCATAAACTCTCGATTTTTCCAACGGCCTTCATGCGGAGCCTCCACTACCATTGTAAAGTCAATGCGTAGCTATGGAGAGGCACGCTGAAGGCGGGTATTTTGTCGAAAAGTCTTTAGGGCGGTATCGGCAGTGCTCCGGCCATGACCAGTTTTGGGGCGGACCGAAGAGAATGAGCCGGAGCATTGCCGATACTACAGCCCTAAGGACTTGATACAGCCCTAAGGACTTCTAGGGACTTCACCACTATTGAGGGCCTGTCGTAATGCATACGGCTTCCCGATAGGGCGGCGATTACTTTCGACCTGGTTCCACCGAGAGGTGATGCACCACACCGTTCGTGATCGATGAATCATTTTCGCTGGTGGCGGTGAGCACGAGATCGCCGGCGCTGTAAGCGGGTGTTTGTGCAGGGACCGTGAGAGAAACGACCAAGTTCGTGCTCTCGCCGCTAGCAAGATAGATGTCGTTGCGATCGATACGCACCGGCCAGCCGTTGGCGCATACCGCCACGAATCGAAAGGCGTCAGAATGGCCAAGGTTCGCGGCCTTGAACGTGATCGTCACAGTGTGTCCAGGTTCGAGATCGGGTGCGCTTACAAGTGCTAGGGAAATTGTTGTGGGACGAAACAGCCCTTCGTGGACGCGCTGGAAACGATGACCGTTCTGATCAACGCCGCTAGCCAGCACTCGAAATGGCTGCTCCGGCAATGCGAAGTTCCCGGCAAACTCGTGTTCATCTCGCTCGGGACGGACGGGTTCTAGATCGAGCGTTTTGATCGCACGGTTTTCCGGTGTAACCAGCGTAAACGCCGCCTTCCGGACGTCACCCGACAGGCTGGCTTCAAGGTTCGCAGGCTTGCTAACCAGCGGTTGGCCGTGAATAGCGAACATGCCCTCATGGCCGGGACGTCCGCGGGGTTCGACGAATGCAACCCGGTATAGAAATATCTCACTCTTACCGCCAACCGAGAGCCAGAAGCGACCCGAGCCCTTGATGCGGACGCGATACCTTCCGGGCGCCGGTTTCTTCAGGATTATGTAACGCCCGCAGGTGAAATCCGTGGTTTCAGCCTGCGGATTGCCCGTAATGGGCGCACTGTTTGGGCCAAAGACCTCCATCTTGGTGTTGTGATCTCCAACCGAGATGGTGAAGATGACGAACTCGAGTGTCGAGTCAACTGGGACGGCGAACTCGCTATCTCCGTTCTGCAACTCGCCTTTCGCCCACAACACCGTGACATGATTCTGGCTGGTCTCGGCGAGCATGAACTTGGTCGCTTGTGCCACTTCGGACCGCTGGAAGAAGAACGGTATTCCGCCAGTGTCCTCGGCATTGCGGATGTATGCAGGATCAGCCGGCCCGCATGAACCGGGCGCAAATGGGCGCGAGCGATTCGTCTGCTGCGCCTGAAGAATCGCCGCGGCAGTGAACGGAACAACCAGGAGCAGGCGCTTGAAATGCGTGGCTGTGCGCAAAAGCTTACGCATCAGAGTCCCCTTTGAGCACTCGCGGACATCTTATGGCAGGGTAGCTGTTGTGAACAGGGGTTTACACTAACTCGAAAAGTGCTCAGCCCACCGGAGCTGAGATGGCGATTGGCGTGAAGTGGTCATTCACCGGCTGCCTTTTGCTTGCACCCGAGGTAGCGCTCAGTGCTTTGAACGGAAGGGTGGCCAAGTAGAAACTGCATCTGCTCAACCTCTTCTCTTCTGCCATGACACAGTTTGGCGCAGGTCCCTGGGAGGTCGGGGGAGCCGCACGTTCGACGTACACACCGTCGAGACGGCGTCGCACAACGGGACAGGCCGCTGATCCGGTTTCGCTACAATGGCCCTGCATGAAACAGCAGATCTTCCTTGTGGAGGACGATGCCGACATCGCCCGCCTGGTGCGGCATCACCTTGAGGCCGCAGGCTATGGCGTTCGTAGCTTTTCGGTCATTCCCGGTGTTCTGGCGGAAGCGCAGAAGAGCCGGCCTGCGTTGTTCCTGCTGGATGTCATGGTGCCTGGAGGCGATGGCCTGAAATTATGCGAGCAGATCCGAAGTTCGGAAGCACTTGCC
>DASQXC010000291.1:0-21017 GCA_035639935.1 Terriglobales bacterium | reverse complement strand
GCGACTCGTCGCACGCCACGGAGTAGATGCCTGGTACACCAAAGGAGCCGGCGACATCCTTCCGTCGGGCATGAAGTGCGCATGTGGCGGCACAAATTTCCGCAAAGAGATGGACATCATTGACGTGTGGTTCGAATCGGGATCGAGCCACTTCGCGGTGCTAGGACACCACCACCCCATCGCGCCAACAGCAGGCACGATGGAGGCCACGGAGGAGGACTTGCCCTGGCCTGCGGACCTTTATCTTGAAGGCGGCGACCAATATCGCGGCTGGTTTCACTCTTCCCTGCTCTGCGCTGTGGGTGCACGCGGCGAGGCGCCCTATCGCATAGTGGCAACCAACGGCTGGACGCTCGATCCCGAGGGCCGCGCCATGTCGAAATCGCTCGGCAACGTGGTGGATCCAGTGATTATTGCCGAGCGCATGGGGGCTGAGATCGTGCGCCTCTGGGTGGCGTCGGTGGACTTCCGCGAGGACGTCACCTGCTCGGAAGAGCTGATGCGGCGCATCGCCGAAAATTACCGCAAGATCCGCAATACTTTCCGCTTCGTGCTGCAGAACCTCTATGATTTCGATCCCGCGCTCGACACCGTGGCATTCAGCGAGATGCACTCGCTCGATCAGTTCGTGCTCCTGCAGACTGCCGATCTCGATGCGGAAGTCCGGGAGTGGTACACCGGATTCTTATTTCATAAGGTGTACCAGCGCATCCTCAACTTCTGCGCGGTGGACCTGAGCGCGGTTTATTTCGACGTGCTCAAGGACCGGCTCTACACCTGGACGGCGGAGTCGCGCGGACGCCGCTCGGCGCAGACCGCCATCTGGCGGATCGGCGAGACCCTGGTCCGGCTGCTAGCGCCTATGATGAGCTTCACCGCCGACGAGGTCTGGCAGTACCTGCCGCGCGTGGCCGGACGCCCTGAAAGCGTCCACCTGGCAGAGTTTTTGAGCGGCCCGGAGATCACCGGCAACATCTCATCTGAAGCAGATTTTGATCTGCTGCGCAGCGAATGGCAGGTGCTGTTGCGAGTTCGCAGCGAGGTCTTGAAGGCGCTTGAGGAAGCCCGCAACTCCAAGCTCATCGGCGGCAGCCTGGAAGCTCAGGTCAGCATCTCGGCTCCGCGGGAGTTGCGGCCGGTGCTCGAACGCCATCGCGAGGACCTGCGCTATCTGTTCATCGTTTCTGCGGTCGAGCTGCAGGAAGCCGGCGGCAGCGATAGCCAAGCGGCGCTGAGCATCAAAGTGACCAGGGCTGCAGGGCGCAAGTGTGAGCGCTGTTGGAATTACTCGGTCCACGTAGGTGCAAATCCGGAGTATCCTACAATCTGTGAGCGCTGCACCGAGGCGCTGGGGGGAGCGGCGGCCGGGCAGGCAGGATGACCACGCGAACGCGACTCCATGAACCAACCGCACGCCATGCGCAAGTTCCACTTTTTTATCGCCGCCCTGGTGGTCCTGCTGGACCGCACGAGCAAATGGCTCGTAGGGCAGAAGATTAACTTGCACGAAAGTTTGACCGTGATTCCCGGTTTCTTCCGCGTGACGCACGTGGAGAATCGGGGTGCTGCTTTCGGCCTGTTCTCCGATTCGCCCTCCGAATGGAAGGTGGCGGTGCTTATCCTGTTCTCGCTTATCGCGCTGGTGGTGGTTTCGGCGCTGTTGTGGAAGAACAGCCACGCCATGAGCGTCACCGGCTTGGGCTTGGCGCTGATCTTAGGCGGGGCCCTTGGAAACCTCTGGGACCGCCTGTTAGATGGGCACGTGGTCGATTTCCTCGACTTTTCCGTGGCCGGGCATCATTGGCCCGCGTTCAACGTAGCCGACAGCGCCATTGTGCTCGGAGCCCTGCTGCTTATGAGTGAAATTTTGTTCTCCAAGCCTGCTGAAGAGAAGAACCCAGCGCCCGCCAAACAGAACTGACGCATTGGTAATTGGTAATTTGTAATTTGCAAAGTGAGAACCTCACAAGCTGCGGGTACTTTTGAAATTACAGATTACGAATTACAAATCCTGCCCGGCTGCTCCGGCCTGAGCTGCCCAGCACCCTCGTGCAGCGCCGGATTTCGCAAGCTGCTGCCCGGTCCGCACATCCGCCCGTAGTTCCCCGCCATCGAAACTGTCAAAAGCAACCCGGAGCGAACCGGCTCTGCAAGGAGAACACAGATGTTCGGGAATAAGAGATTTCTGACGCTGGCGCTGTGCCTGATCTTTCTAGTTAGCGCAGCGCCGGTATTCGCCGGCGATCGTGATGTGGATGTGAATGACCTGAAAGGCATCAGCCCCCATCGCCATCGCTATATTTTTTCCGTGATCGGCGGCGGACTTGTGGGAGGCGGGCTAGGTGCGTTGGTGGGCGGCGCGCCGAATGTCGAGAAAGGGATCCTGCTGGGCAGCGGCGGAATGTCGGCACTGTACCTGCACTCGCACCGCAGTACTGGCGGCGCCAACCGCGACTGGCTCTTTATCGGCTCGCACACCGCGCTGGGCACCGGACTCGGCTGGACCTTGTGCGGGTGCAACAAGGGCGCGCTGTTCGGGGCCTTGGCCGGCGGCGGCGGCTCGGCAATTTGGCGCTCTATGGCGCCCAATCGCGGCATCAGGACAGCGACCGCCAGCTCTGACACCACGGATGCAAACATAGGCCACGCACAAGCCAGGGCTTCGGCTGAAAAGGAGGCAAAACGCGCGGCAGCTCGTGCGAACCTCGCTGCCCTCGAAGACTCCAGTTCGGTAAAGAAGTGATGTCCTCTCACGCAAGTCAAAAGCAGCGCTCGGCGCTGCTTTTTTTGTCCAGTTTACGGTGTGTCGTAGAGGCGGTGGTAGATGCTGGCGTTGCGCAGGATAGCCTGCACGTACTCGCGGGTCTCAGTGAAAGGAATGGACTCAACGAACTCAGCGGGCTCACGGAAGTTTCCTGAAGAGCGCCACTCTTGCACCCGGTCCACGCCGGCGTTATATGCTGCCAGGGCGGCTTCCAGATTGCCGTCGAATTTCTCCATCAATTGCCGGAAATAACGCGTGCCGAACTGCACGTTGATCGAGGGATCGGCGAGCATGCCGACCGAGTACCTCCTTACTTGCAACTCGTGCGCCATACGCTTGCCGGTCACCGGCAGCAATTGCATCAACCCGATGGCATCGGCGCGGGAGACTGCGGCCGGGTTGAACTCCGATTCTTGACGGATCAGCGCCGCCACCAGATAAGGATCGAGCTGGTTCTCGGCGGCATACTTCTTCAGGTTGCTCCACCACGGCCGCGGGAAGAGTGCTTCCCACACCGCCCGCGGTAGTTGTTCGATCTCCAGCCCGAAGTAGCCGGGCACAGCACGTTTCAGCGTCTGCAGGGCGCGATCATACCGCTCCTGCTCTTGATAGAGATGCGCGATCTGCGCCAGCGTCCAGGGTGCATCGCCGTCGGTGTTGGCGGCTTGCAGCTCGCGGACGGCCAGCTCGTAAAGCGCACCATTCTCCAGCAAGAGACTCTTTTGCGCGTGCAGATCGTCGGCAGGCAGCTCGGTCTTGTCGAAGCCCGGCAGCGGCCGCAGCGCTGGGATGTGATCGAGCAGCGGGTCGGCCACCGGCTCGGCGCTGGGCGGCAGGGCGCGCAGCCGCATGCGCGCCATCTCGGCATAGTAGTAGTTGCGGAAGCGATCTACGATCTTCTGGTAATAGGCGCGGGCGCGGGCGCAATCGCGCTCATCTTCTGCGATCCGACCCCGCCAGTACAGCGAAGGTACTACCTGGTTCGATGTGGGATAGACCTCCACCTGCTCCTCAAACAGTTGCTTGGCCTCATCCTGCCGGCCCAGGCGGAACCTGAGCCAAGCCGCTTTCCAGTGAGCATAGGCAGCGTACTTACCCGCGGGAAAGCGCTGTGCGATCTCCGCATAGAGGGCCGCGGCATGCTCGTAGTCCGGCTGCAGCAGGTACATGTTGGCGGCGGAATATAGGGCTTCCTCAAACCATGGGCTATGGGGATAGCTGCCGCGGAGGCTGGAAAGCGTCGCCTCGACCCGGCTGACGTCGGGGCGCTCCATTTCCAGCAGCAGGTATTGCCGCTGGGCATCCGGTTCGCCGGTCACAGGAGGCAGCTTCATCAGCGTCTGCTGCGCCTCGGAAGTGCGCCCTCCGTGATAAAGCGCCGCTGCAAGCGCCACCTCGACGCCCACGATTTCTGCTGCCGGTGCCCGGCCCACCAGCATGCGGTATTCGCTGATGGCGTCGCTGAAACGGCGCGCCTGGGCCAGCAATTCGGCCCGCGTCTTCTGCTCCTGAAAACTGACCGGAGGCACGCCCGGCAGGCTGGCCAGCGGCTTCAGCAGCAGCTCGGCGTCGGCTGCTTCCGCCGCGAGCGGCATGGTGTAGTAGATCCGTCGCAGCGTCTGCGCGGCTTTCACCGGCTGTCCAGCAGCGGAATAGGCACGCCCGAGCACCAGCTCAAGGTCGGCCCGGGCCGGTGTGCGATGGGCCTCGAGCAACGTTACGGCCTGCCTCTCCTGTCCGGTCGAGACCAGCGCGTTGGCGTATGCCACGATCGCATCGCGCTCCAGCAGCGAGTCCGGGTATTTTGCCTGGAACCCCTGTAAGATCGCGGCCGCGTGCACAAAATCTCCGGTGCCGGCGTAAGCGGACGCGAGATAGTAGTCCACATAATCGCCAAGCTCGCCAGCATGGGTGCGGGCAGTCTTGAGCGGTTCGATGGCGGCCGCATATTGCTTGTCAAGAATGTGCGCGTATCCAACGACCAGCCAAGCCAGCGAGCCGGCAGCGTCGTTATGGCCGCGCGCGTATCGCTCCACTCCGGCGTAAGCGGCCGCACTGCGGTCCTGGAGCAACTGGCGCGCCATCGGCTTCAGATCGGCTGAGGCGACAAAGGCACGCTTCACCCGCCGCACCCGAATGGGATTGGGGCGCTTTTTCCTGCGCGAGATTTTCTTCCTGGCGCCGGTGCCTTTGTGGGTACGGGAGCGCTGCGACGCCTGTGTCCCAGACTGCGGTGCAGCGATGGCGGACGTAGCCAGCCCGGCGACCGCCAGCATGAAAATGAGGACCGGAATGAGCACGGCCGACATCAACCCGGAAAATTTGCTCCTAACAGAGAGGGGTCGTCGTCCGCCAAGATGTGGACCAACTCCTTGGTGAAGTATTCGGCGAAGCCGGCGGGGTAGCCGCCATAACGCCTATCATAGGAAGCGCGGCTCTTATCGATATCCTCCTTGAGCCGGTCGTAAAGATCCTTGCAAACGCGACCTTCGGCTACTTTGCTCTGGTTGTACAGTTTGATCTCGTCCACCAACAGCCGTGCATAGCGCTGGGCGCGGAGATGGAGGTCGCGGTCCTCGACGGTCCACTGCGACTGCGGCGCAGCGACACCCGTAGTGCCCCCCACCGTGCTGGCCTCGGCAGCTGCAACGCCGGATGCGGCAGCAGTGGCATATGAGCGCTCTGCCGGCATCGCTTGTTCAGCGCGGGCAGGCGCCGGTTCCGCGTCAGGAGTTCCACTTACGGCCCTGCGCAATGCCAGAAGTTCCAGCCAGATTCCCGCGCATCGTATCAACAACTTCAGCGCGGCGACATCCAGTTTGCCGCCCTCCAGTCCGCAATCGGCGTACACCAGTGCCGACACCTTTTCCCGCAGGACCAGCGGCAACAGGATGGCATTTCCTCCGGCAGCGTGTCCGACCCTGGCCAGGAAGGCTGAATCGAAATCGAAGCCTGCTACGGCGACTCGTTCCTGCAACACTCGGGAGACCGCCGCCCCGGTGAGGCTTAGGCTGAAGTTCCGCAAGCCGTTGTCGTCAGGGAAACCACGGGCCTGCCAGACGGTTGCGAAATCGCTGCGCACTACGAACAACCCCACACGCCCGCTGAAGCGCGCGGCGAAATCCAGCAGCACGTTCAGAATGTCGGCCTGAGAACTCACACCCTGCAGGGCCGCCATTGCGGCTTCCAGCACCGCCGAGGCCGTCCCGCTGTCGCTGCTGGTCTTGTCCGGCAATTCGGCCATCACCCGCCGCACCATCTCCTGACGAATCTCCGGAAGATGCCGCGACAGCACCTCCGAAACCACTCGCTCTGCGATGAATTCGATCTGTTTGGAATCCTGCATCAAGACAGTAGCTGCAGCTCTCTGAGAGGGATTATAGAGCCAAAATCAAGCCCTCCCAACCGGGGTCACCAAGCCGTTTAACGGGTACCTTCTTTTTCCTGCCGACGAGGGGCGGGTCCGCCCAATTGGAGCCAGGTTGCGTTCCACTACAAAAACAGCTAAGTTGCATGAACAGAGCACGGGACTCGCGGCGTGTGCGCGAACCGGTTACAATAGCCAGGTTGAGTACTCGAAATTCTGCATCTTGAGAGCATGGCTATCATCGAAAGTAAGGTAAGAGACGCCGCCACTGACGAACTGGCGCTGGTGCAGGCGGCCAAGCGCGGCGATGTGGCGGCATTCGAGGAACTGGTCAGGCGTTACGACCGGAACATCTTCCGCATCGCGCACCATATCACTCAAAATCGTGAGGATGCGGAAGATGTGGTGCAGGACGCTTTCCTGAAAGCATACGAGAACCTGGAGCAGTTCCAGGGAAACTCGAAATTTTATACCTGGCTGGTGCGGATTGCGGTGAACGAATCGCTGATGAAGCTGCGTCGGCGCCGCTCTGATCGGATGGTCTCGTTGGACGAGGAGATTGAGACGGAAGAGGACACCATGCCGCGCGAAGTGGCGGACTGGAGCCCGAATCCCGAGCAGCTCTACAAGCAGGGGGAGCTCAAAGAGATCCTCCGCAAGACCGTCCAGGGGCTGCCCCCAAGCTTCCGCACCGTGTTCGTGCTGCGAGACGTGGAGGGCCTTTCCACCGAGGAAGCGGCGGAGGCCTTGGACCTGAGTATCCCCGCGGTCAAGTCCAGGCTGCTGCGGGCACGCCTGCAACTGCGGGAACGGCTGAATAAATACTTCAGGAAACCCAAGGCTGGAGACAGTAAAAGTGACGTGCACGGACTTTCTTAACGAACTCACGGACTACCTGGATGCAACCATCGACGCCGGCACCCGCGCAGAACTGGAAGACCATCTCGCCTGGTGCCACAATTGCTATGTCATCTGCAATACCACCAAGAAGACCATCGAGATCTACCGCGACTCTCAGTTGTACGAACTGCCCGAAGATCTCCGATCCAAGCTAGAACTCGCCATCCTCAGCAAGTGCACCGGCAAGAAGAAACCCTCGACCACCAGCTAATGCCCCGCAAGTCCCCTCTCTCTTGAGCGAGAGCACAGCCTCCAGCCAGCTTGCATTTCTGCAAAATAGACCAGCTTGCGTTTCTGCAAAATAGAGATGATACGGCCAGCCAGCGAACCGCGATTGTCGAACCTTTTTCCATGTTCCCGAATCTAAGTAGTTGGACAGAGATCGGCCCCGGAGATGCCCATGGGAGGCCGATCCAAGAAGGACGTGCAGATGCTTGGCACCTTGTGGGACGTGCTATTTGGTTGGCTGTTCGGTTGCCGGCACAGGAACTACAGCTTTCCCAGGAGTTCTCGCCGTGCTGACCGCTCCCCAGCGGCCGCGGTTACAGGAATATATGTGGTGTGCCTAAGGTGCGGTAAGGAGCTGCCGTACGACTGGAACGCGATGCGAGTCGTATCGCTCCCGCACGAACGTTCAGGCATCATGAAGGCAATGGAGTCGTACGTGGGCAAAATGAATGCCTGAGCTGGCGACTATTTTCCGCTTTCCCACGGCCTCGGCTTGGTTCATAATGCCCCTCCCTGAATAAAGCTTCTTCCAAGCAGCTCAAAGTGGAGGCATTTTGAGGGCACCGGCTGCAAATTCGCCGTTGTTATGGCTTCGCACAGTCGGGCTGCGGCTGGTCTTTCTGTTCGCCTACGCCCTGCTGATGCTGACGATTTTGGAGCAGGGACGGATGATCCGCGCCCAGCAAATCTTGATTCGCCAGCTCTACCCCGACAGCCTCGAACTGAGTCATGTGAAGGCGCACCGCTGATCGTTGCTGCGCAGCCACCACGTTTGTGATCTTCTGATGCCGGCGACGCCGACAGCAACCAAGACAGCGACTCGTATCCTGCCATGGGCCACCATCGTAGGAGCATGGCTCTCGTTTTGCGGGCTCCTGGTGGCCATCTGGTTCGCAGCCGCCCATTTTCATGTGCTGGAAACAACGGGCGGGAGTCGCGCCAGCTTCGTCGCGAGCTTCGCGCTTCTATTCGCGCCATTTTGGGCTTTCGGGTTTGGGGCCGCCCCGCCGCTGCGACGCTTCCTGCATCCGCGCTGGGTACGAGTGATCGCGCCGGGACTGCTGGTCAGCTCGTATCTCGTCTTTGCTCTGCCCCGTGGTGAATTTCAATGGCGATACTGCGCTGCACTGGCGGGAATTCCGATAGCAGTGGCCGTCCTGCTCGAATTCTTTACGCATGACGAGCCCGGTAGCCGGGTGACGCTGCAATGGCCCGACCTGATGTCCCTGGTCCTCTTAGGCGTGCCAATCGTGATGCGATGGCTGCACGGCGCTTATCCGCATCCTGCATTGAGCGCCATGCCCAAATTGTTGCTTGCGGATGCGGCGCTTTACGGTTTTCTCGTTGTACGCGGGCTGGAGGGCGTCGGCTATGATTTTCGCCCGCGCTGGCGGGACTTAGCGATTGGCATGCGCGAGTTGTTATTGTTTGCCCCGTTTGGGATCGGCGGAGGCTTTCTGCTGGGCTTCATCGGCTTCCACCGGGTCGCGCCCACGGCATGGGAATTCATTGCCGGCTGGATCACGACTTTCATCCTGATCGCCATCCCCGAAGAATTGTTCTTCCGTGGCATCCTGCTGAACCTGCTGGAGCGTTGCTGCGGTCCGCGTGCGGCCTTGCTCATTAGCGCCGTGGCCTTCGGATTTTCGCACTTCAACAAGCGCGCGGTCTTCAACTGGCGCTATGTAATTCTGGCGACTATTGCGGGCATTGTTTACGGACGCGCCTGGCGCAACCGCAGGCGGCTGTTCACTTCCGGCATTACGCACGCGACCGTGGACGTGATTTGGGGTACGTGGTTCAGGTAAGCGTCCGCGAGCCGTCACCGCAGGGCTTCCGCCCTGCTCTCCCGGCAGTCTAGGCGTGGGTCATCACGCTCGTGCCTACGGCACTTCGCTCATGATGACAATCACTAAAAAATGAAAGAAGAAATTGAATTGAAAACGGCCAGCGAAGTGCCGGCGTTCTTAGTGAAACTCAGAAACTCAGTTTATCCCTGCTTCCTAGTTTGCTACTGATCGCGGCGCTTGAGGGTCGGACGATCGTCGTCCTGCTTGCTTGAATCCTTGCTGTCCGAATTTTCCGTGTCTTTAGGACGGTTGTCGCCCGCGGTGCGTCGCAAGGTTGGGCGGCTCTTGTCTTTGTCGTCCTCCAGCTTGCGGCGGTTCTCGATGGCGGCGAGCCGCGCTTTGACGAGCTGGAACTCCGATGTGTCCACCACGTATTCGGGCCGTCCCGGCAGGATCTTGTTGATCTCTTCCTGGCTCTTGGCGATGCGGTCCGGAGTCTGGGGATGGGTTGCGAAGGCCTTGGCCAAGGAGCCCGGTTTCTTCTTCTCTTTCGCCTGCACCTTCTCGAAGAAGGCGATGAACGATTCAGGATCGTACCCGGTCTTGTACATATACTCGAGCCCCAGGTAGTCGGCTTCGGCTTCAAAGCCGCGGGAGAACGAAAGGAAGGTCAGCGGCACGGCCAGACTGGCCGCCGAGCCCACGGCGTATCCTATGCCGCCGCCCACAAAAATCAGCGGGATAGAGGCAAAGTTCGCCAACTGCGCGCGGGTCATTTGGCGGGTGGCGTGACGCGCGGCCACGTGGGCGATCTCGTGCGCCATTACCCCGGCCATCTCGGATTCGTTGTCCGCCGCCAGGAGCAGCCCCGAATTCACGTAGAAGAAGCCGCCCGGCAGCGCGAAGGCGTTGATCTCGTCGGAATCGATCACCTTGATGGTGAATGGTACCTTGGCGTCAGAATTGCGCACCAGGTTCTGTCCGATGCGGTTCACGTACTCGTTGACCACCGGGTCCTGCACCAGGCGAACGCTCTGCTCGATCTGCATGGCGTATTCCTTGCCCATGCGAATCTCTTTTTCAAGCGAATACCAATTGCCCAGACCTTTGCCCCCCATGTTGCGGTTGCCGATGGCTTTGACGTCGTCTTTGCTCCCAGGCTTAACGTTCTTGTTCCTGTCGCTGCTGGAGTTGGCTGGCGGTACGGTGTCGCTGGCCGCAGGCGTGGGGCTCGTGTCCTGACTCGCCGCGGAAGCATTGGAATCCGTCGCGGCAGGCGGAGTGCTGTCCGAAGTGGATGTTTTTTTCTGCGTACCCTGCGCGAGCGCAAACGTGTACAAGAACAGGACAATGGCTGGAACGATGGCGCGGAGCTTCATGGGACTCCTTGGCAATACTTGTATGGGTGGGGGCCTCTTCATTATACCCCGGTTATCCTCACTGCCTGATTGGATTGCGGTCCCTCTCATTAGACGCAAAAAGCTACCGCCCAGTTACCAGCAATTCTGCTTCCGTCGATTAAGTCCCCCAAAGTCACAATGGCTTCCTTGCGATGGTTTGGAAACGGCTTCGCGGCCGCGAGCTACGTTCGCGGGAAAGCCTGACGATTTCGATACGGCTGGCACGCCATTCCCCGGTTCCATCCTGCTCGGCGGTGACCCGCACCTCGGCGCCCTGGACCAGGTCCATGGTGGGATTCTTGGCGCGGTCGGCGGCCGGCACCGATGCCGCATAGATCACCCGCGCCCGCGAGACTTCCACTCGCCGCAGCATGCCATTGCGCCCCTGCACAAAGATCCAGCCGGGTGAAGTGTTTTGGTCCCGATAAACCTGACCTTGAAAAATGCCAGGCGTGCCAGCGAGACACCTCAGGGATAGCATCAAGGGCAGGAGTGTCAAGACTAGCCAGCTTCGCAGCATCCGAGGGGTAAGATGCGGAAAAGTGAACCGGGGGTGGGTATCGGGAGATCGGGTGATTGAAGAGCAATCTCCCGATGACCTGATCACCCGATGATCCGATTTCCTCAATCGTAATATTCGAGTCCGAGGTGCGTGATCAGCGCCTCTCGTCTCAGGTGGCGGAGAGTGTTCTTAAGTTTCATTAACTGGATGAACAGGTCATGCTCGGGATAGAGCCCGGGCGCGGTCATAGGCGATTTGAAGTAGAAGCTGAGCCATTCCTGGATGCCGATGCCGCGCAGTTCCGAGCTTCGCTGGGCCAGATCCAGGAACAACACAAGGTCGAGCACAATCGGCGCTGCCAGGATGGAATCGCGGCACAGGAAATCCACCTTGATCTGCATCGGGTAACCGAGCCATCCGAAGATGTCGATATTGTCCCATCCCTCCTTGTTGTCACCGCGCGGCGGATAATAATTAATGCGGACCTTGTGGAAAATCTTGCCGTAAAGCTCGGGATACATCTGCGGCTGCAGGATGTGGTCGAGCACTCCCAGATTGGATTCTTCCTTGGTCTTGAAGGAGTCAGGGTCGTCCAGCACTTCCCCGTCCCGGTTGCCGAGAATGTTGGTGGAATACCAACCGCTCAGCCCCAGCATACGTGCCTTGAATCCGGGTGCGAGGATAGTCTTTACCAGCGTCTGCCCGGTTTTGAAGTCCTTGCCGCAGATAGGCGCCTGGTTACGGCGGGATAGTTCGTAAATCGCAGGAATGTCCACGGTCAGGTTGGGAGCGCCGTTGGCAAAGGGTATGCCCTCGCTCAGCGCAGCATAGGCATAGATCATCGAGGGTGCGATATTTTCGTCGTTTTCCGTCAGGCCTTTTTCAAAGGCTTTCAGCGATGCGTGCACGGCGCTCGGACGCAGGAAAATCTCGGTCGAGCCACACCAGATCATGACAAAACGGCTGGCGCCCGATGATTTCTTGAACTCGCGGATGTCCTCCCGCACCTGCTCTGCCAATTCCATCTTGTTCTTGCCCTTTTTGACATTGGGCCCGTCAAGCTTGCGCACGTAGTTGCGATCGAATACCGCTGTCCGCGGCTGTATAGATTGCAAGAAGGGCTTGATCTGGTCTATGAGGTCGCGTTCGAGCACGCCGGCATTGCGGGCCGAAGCGTACATGTCGTCGCTGAAGATGTCCCAGCCGGTGAAGACCAGATCATCGAGCTTAGCCACGGGCACGAAATCCTTGATCTTGGGGGAGCGCCCCTCGGTACGCTTCCCCAAGCGGATGGTTCCCATCTGCGTAAGCGAGCCGATGGGTCGCGCCAGTCCGCGGCGGACGGCCTCGACACCGGCCACAAACGTGGTCGCCACCGCTCCCATGCCGGGAATCATCACGCCCAACTTGCCTTGGGCCGGCTCGATCTGCTCCGTTCTGCCGCTGCTCTGCCGCTTGGGCATGAGGTTATCTTCCGCCCCGTTCGACGTAGGTAGTGCGATGGTTTGCGTATCTTCCCCCATTGAGAGTTGATTTGCAATGCGCCATACGGACTAGCCTTTGCGGGGGATGCAGACTCGCGCAGTGACCGTGTCGGCTCCGCGGCTCGAACGAATGGCCGCTTGATCAGCATGCCTTAGGAACGCGCTGCGCCTACACTTCTTCGAGTTCATAACTCTGCCGCTACTCGCTGTTCCCTATTCTCTGCCTTGATACAATCCCCTGTTCCTCGCGGAGGTTTCCATGCCTGAAGGCTACGGAGCTATCATTGTCGTTGTTATCGTCGGTCTTTATCTGCTGAATTCCATCAAGATCCTGGCCGAGTACGAGCGCGGCGTGATCTTCCGCCTGGGCCGCCTGCTCTCGGCGGCCAAGGGCCCGGGGGTGATCCTCGTATTTGCGCCCGTGGACCGCATCGTGCGCGTGTCGCTGCGCCAGGAGGCGCTGGAAGTTCCGCCGCAGGACATCATCACCCGTGACAACGTCACCTTGAAGGTAAACGCGGTGATCTTCCTGCGCGTGGTTGACCCCAACAAAGCAGTGGTCGAGGTCTCCAACTACCTGTACCAGACTTCTCAATTCGCGCAGACCACACTGCGCTCAGTTCTGGGTGAAGTTGAGCTGGACGAACTGCTCTCGCACCGCGAGAAGCTGAACACGCGCATCCAGTCGATTCTCGACCAGCACACCGCGCCGTGGGGCGTGAAGGTGGTCAACGTGGAAGTGAAGCAGGTGGACCTGCCTGAGTCCATGCTGCGCGCCATGGCCAAGCAGGCGGAGGCGGAGCGTGAGAAGCGGTCGAAGATCATTCACGCGGAAGGCGAATTCGCCGCCGCCCAGCGCCTGTCGGACGCCGCGCACGTGCTCTCCGCCGAGCCGGTGACCATTCAGCTCCGCTACTTGCAGACGCTCACCGAGATCGGCGTTGAGAAGAACACCACGATCGTTTTCCCCCTGCCGCTGGACCTGTTCACCGATCTCGGCAAGCTGCTGGAGCAGTCGGTAAAAAAATCCAAAGCTGCGGCGCCTTAGAAGCGACGTTTATGGCTCTGCCCGAAACTCTCGATGCGCGATTGGCAAGCCAGCTTCAATCGCTGAAGCTAGTCGTTGGCGGGGTCAGCGAGACGGCTCTGAGGACACGGCCGAAATCGGGAAAATGGTCGGCGCATGAGAACCTGGCGCACTTGGTACAGCACCATAAATCGACCCTGGCCCGCATTCGCCGCATGCTAGCGGAAGACCGTCCCGAGTTGCCCAGCTACAGCGCCGACAAAGATCCAGAGTGGCCTGTGTTGGCGACCGAAAGCACCGAAGAAGTCCTGTGCAAACTGCTGGCGCTACGGCAAGAACTCATCACCCTCACGGCGTGCCTTTCAACGCAGCAGTGGTTGCGGGTCGGTATCCATCCCGTTTTTGGTCCGATGACTCTCGCCCAATGGGTCGACTTCTTTCTCCTCCACGAGGCGCATCATCTCTATGTCGCCATGACCCACGCTCACGCACGGGAATGAAGCTTCACAGAAACGCGGAATGCTGCGCCTCTACACGTCCGCATCTTGGGTATACTTGCTCGCTCCATGCTTACAGAGACATTGGAGGAAGGGCGGCGGCTGGCCGATGCCGCGCTGGAGCGGCTGTTACCGCCCGCCGCCGAACGCCCTTCGATCATCCATCGGGCT
Organism: Terriglobales bacterium; assembly: GCA_035639935.1. GTDB lineage: Bacteria > Acidobacteriota > Terriglobia > Terriglobales > Acidobacteriaceae > JAHFUA01. The sequence continues at coordinate 6,887 of DASQXC010000291.1, read as the reverse complement.
ATTCGGCACAGTGTGTTCGCCGGCGGCAAGCGCCTGCGCCCCATTCTGGCGATGGAGAGCGCACGGCTCATAGCCGAGACCCTGCCGGACGGTTTGCGGCAGAACGTATTGGGCAGCGGCAGATCCTTCCGTCCCGTCCTGAGGATGGGAAGCGCGCGGCTCGTCCCTGACACCCTTCCCGAGGGTGCGGAGGAGTTGGGCGCGGCGCTGGAGATGCTCCACACCTATTCACTGATCCACGACGACTTACCGGCGCTTGATAATGACGATCTCCGCCGCGGCCAGCCTACGTGCCATAAGGTCTTCGGAGAAGCCATCGCCATACTCGCCGGCGACGCACTGCAGACGCGTGCCTACGAAGTCCTATCCCGACTGCGCTGCCCCGCCGACGGACGCGTGCGCATTATTGAGGAGGTTGCGCGTGCCACCGGCACGGTCGAAGGCATGATCGGCGGGCAAGTAATGGATCTGGAGGCCGAGCACACTCAGGCCGACGCGCAAACGCTAGAATACATCCACCGCTCGAAGACGGCGGCGCTGATCACCGCGAGTGTGGTGAGTGGAGGCGTTTACGCCGGCGGGTCGGATGTCGAGCTGGACAAACTGCGCCAGTTTGGGCGCGCTGTGGGCGTGGCCTTCCAGATTGCCGACGACGTGCTCGACTTGACTCAGTCCTCCGAGCAACTGGGCAAAACCGCCGGCAAAGATGCGGCCCGCGAAAAGGTCACTTATCCGGCACTTTTCGGCATCGAAGAATCGCTGCGCAAGGCCGAGTCGCTGGTGGATTCCGGCTGCGCCGCCGTGGATTCGTTCGGCCCGCGCGCTGAGACCTTGAAAGCGCTGGCAAGATTCCTGGTGGAACGAAAAAAGTAAAGCGAAAAGCCACGGATTGCACGGAGCTTACGGATTGACACTCTCTTCCGCGTCCATGCGTGTAAATCCATGCCTGGGTTCTTATGATGGAACCACACGAACGCGTGGCAGTCCTTGCGATTGCTGCCCATCGCGACGACGTCGAGCAGACCTGTGGTGGCACATTGCTGAAAATGGCACAGCGCGGCCATCGCACCGGCATACTTGACCTCACGCAAGGCGAGATGGGCACGCGCGGCACTGCCGAGGAGCGCGCGCGCGAAGCGGAAGAGGCGGCCCGCATTCTGCGGGTGGGATGGCGGCGTGCGCTCGGCATTCCTGACGGCTGCGTGGAAAATACTTGGGAAAACCGGGTAAAGATCACGCGCGCCATCCGTGAGACGCGGCCGCAGGTGGTCATCCTCCCTTATTGGCAGGGCCGGCATCCCGATCACTACACGACGTCCGTGCTGGGCTATGAAGCCTGCTTCCTTGCGGGCTTGGCAAAACTCGCACTCGAGGACCTTGTGCCCCACCGGCCGTTCAAGGTCGTTTATGCCTCGCTCTACTACGATGTCCGGCCGTCTTTTGTGGTCGATATCAGCGACCAATTCGAGGCGCGGCTCCAGTCCATCCTTGCCTACAAGTCGCAGTTCACCGACCAGGACGCCGGGCAAGACATCTTCCCGGCACATGCCGAGATTCGCGAGCGCGTCGAAGCCATGGCGCGCTTCTACGGCCTGCTCGCCGGTGTGAAGTACGCCGAGCCATTCGTGCAAAAAGAAGTCGGGCTAGTCGAGGACCTGACAGCCATTCCGGTGAAATCGATCTAGAGCAGTTCCAAGTAGCTGGGGCTTGTGAAGTGGCACGCCTTCAGGCGTGTCGCTAAAATCAGGTAAAAATCGGCTTTAGCCGCTGTGGGAGCATTTACGGCCTAAAGGCCGGTTCATCTTTAGGCGTTAGCGGCCCGACTGGAAGCCATGCCCCTTCACCTTGCAACACCAGGACACAGCAAACGTGTAACCGCTGTAGTACCTCCACTAAAATCGCTGGCGTGTACTCTTCCAAGCTGCTGGAGCACTTTGAGCACCCGCGCAACGTAGGCGAGATCGCCAATCCCGACGCTTTCGGGCGCGTGGAGAATCCTGCCTGCGGCGACATCATGGTGCTCACCTTAAAGCTGACTGATGGGCGCATCGCAGACGCCCGCTATCGCACGCGGGGATGTGTAGCCGCCATTGCCTGCGGTTCGGCGCTGACAGAGATGATCGTCGGCCTGACAGCGCCTGAGGCTGCGGCACTCTCCCGAGAATCCCTGGTCAGGGCAGTCGGAGGGCTGCCGAATGAGTCCACTCATGCCAGCCATCTGGCCATGGACGCGCTGCAGACAGCGCTAAAACAGATTCGCTTTTAGCTCTTTGCTTTGGCCTCTTCGTCTCAGCCTCGGGCCTAAGGCCCCCTTGGTCTACTACCGAAAGCCGAGGCCGGCGACCCGTCCGGTTAGAATTGATTTGGTGTCCGACTTCTCTCCTCGCCGCGTGGTCTCGCTGCAGCCCAGCGCCACCGTCACGCTCGCGCGGCTTGGCCTGCTAGAGCGCGTGGTGGCCTGCACGCGCTATTGCAAGGACGTTTGCCCCGAGCTGTCCTTCCGCGAGGTAGCCGTGGTTGCCGATTCCTGGACGGCGCAAGCCGAGCAGATCGCCGCTGCGCGCCCGGACCTGGTAATTGCCTCGGTGCCCTATCAACTCGAAGCGGTCGCCGAGATTCTCAAGGCGGGCGTGCGTTTCCTCGGCCTCGCGCCGCGCTCCCTGGCGGACATCTACTCGGATATCGCGCTAATTGCCGGTGCCATGGGCGCCACAGATCGTGGCGAGTACATCATCGAATCCATGCAGCGCGAGATTGAGCGGGTGCGCGCACGCCATGCCGCGGGCCCGCATCCCCGGGTGTTTTGCGAAGAGTGGGGCAAGCCCATCATTCATTCGCAGCAGTGGGTAGCGGAACTGGTGGCAGCCGCCGGTGGGCAGTTTCTGGGCGATCCCGGCAGCAAGACCGATGCCGACTGCGTGCGTCGCGCAGATCCTGAAGTGATTATCATGGCCTGGTGCGGAGCCGGTGACCGCGTACCGCTGGAGAAGATCATTTGCGATCGCCGGTGGGACAAGACCTCGGCCGCTCGTGCCCGTCATATTTATTGCATCCGCGACGAGTTGCTGAACACGCCCGCCCCCACGCTTGTACACGGCCTGCATGCGCTGGAGGCGGCCATCCATCCCGATTCGCTTCCGTATTTGCCTGCTGGATTGCGGCGCATCGCGGAGCCGCCGGCATGAAGCGTGTGGCCGCCGCCTTGATCGTGCGCGAGGGCAAGCTGCTGATCTGCCAGCGCACGCGTTATCAGCCTATGCCGTTGAAGTGGGAGTTCCCCGGCGGGAAGATCGAACAGGGCGAGCATCCGATGGAGGCACTGCGCCGCGAACTCGACGAGGAACTAGGCATCGCAGCGCGCATTGGCGACGAGGTCGCGCGAATCCAGCACACCTACGACCGCGGCGGCACAGTGGATTTGCGCTTCTTCACCGTGTACGAGTTCGAGGGGGAGCCGGAGAATCGCATCTTCCGCGACATTCAGTGGGTGGCGCGTGGTCAGTTGCTGGGCTTCGATTTCCTGGAAGCCGACCGTGAGCTGGTGCGCGACATCGCCGAGGGCAGGATTCTGTAGGATTTGCATCACGTGCAGGACACGGTTTCAGAACCTGCTGCTGAAAACGTCGTTTTGAAGCGGGGCGGCTTGCGGAGCCGAGACAAGTGAAGGGGCACAACTTCAAGTCGTGCCATAAAAAGCCAAGTAGACAACGGCCTTTAGGCCCTGCAGTTTAACCCCAGAGGCTAAAGCCCAAGCTCCTAAGTGGCCTTTACGGCACGCCTCAAGGTGTGCCCCTTCACTTTTCTCGGTTCACCGTCAAGCTGCGTCCCTTCAAAATGCGTTCGCAAAAGAGTTTTTCAGCAGCTTCTGAGGCGCACCCTTTACAGCAAGCTGTTCAGTCGTGAAATCCGCCGCCCTAGAGCTTGCTGCGCAGAATGCTGATGACGTCGTCCGATGTGATCACGCCGGTGAGCACGCCCTGATCATCCACCACCGGCAGCATCAGCAGGTTGTATTTGTCGAACAAGTCTGCAACTTGCTTTTCGCTGGCGCCGGCGTGGCAGGAGATGGGCGGCTGGGGGGCCAGCGTCGCGAGCGGCGTCTCGCTGGAGGCGAGGACCAACTTGGCCAGAGGGACCGCTCCGAGCAGCTTATTGTCCTTATCGACGATGAAGATGGTGCTGACGCTCTCGATGCCGCCTTCGAACTTGCGCAGCGCCTCGATGGCCTCGTTCACCGTGGCTGTAGGCGGAAGCGCCAGATAATCGGTAGTCATGCGGCCGGCGGCCGTATCTTCCTCAAACTCCAGCAGCCCGGAAATTTCCTGGCGCTCCTCGGGTTCCATCTCTTCGAGGATTTTCTCTGACTGCTCCTTGGGCAGATCCGCGAGCAGGTCGGCAGCAGCATCCGGATGCATCTCCTCGACGATGTCGGCGGCGCGCTCAGAATCGAGCGACTCGACGATTGACCTTTGCAGCTTGGGAGCGACCTCCTCCAGCGCCTCGGCCGCCACTTCCTCGTCCAGGGTCTCGAACACTGCCTCGCGCTCGGCTGGCGCCAGTTCCTCGACAATATCGGCGATATCGGCGGGATGCAGCTTGGCCAGCCGTTCATGCTCGATCTTCAGCTTTACTCGCCGCGCGGGGTCGGTCTCGATGAGGTCCACGAACTCCCAGGGAATCGCGCGCGCGGGCAGCTTCCGGGTAAGCGCGCGCACCGCACCGGACGGGACGATGCCTTTGAGGAGACGCCGCACCGCACCGCGCGCTCCTACGTCCACATCGCCGACCTTCAGCACCAGATGCTGATTGACCTGCTCGCTATAGAAGTCGAGATCGTTGACCCGAACTACTTTGCGCCCGTGCACATCAATGATCTGCTGGTCAAGCAGGTCGCGCCCCAGCAGCAACAGGCGTTCGGCGCTGGTGAAGGGCTCCCACTTCTCGGCGGGCACGCTGGCCTGCACCGCCTTGCCTCCGATTTCCGCCAGCTGTTCCGGCGAAAGCATGCAGTCACCCCTCCTGGTCCTGACGACCAGTCCGCAGACGCGGGCAGGGTCGGTGGAGGGGCAGACTGCCACCTCGCGCACACGGCCTTGGGGGCTTCCGCCCGGGTCCAGTACAGGTGCGCCCAGCAGTTCGGAAAGAGCGATCGCCGACATCATCTTGCAGAATACCGAAGACGGCCGAGCAAATCCAGCAGATGTATGCACTCCGGTCCAATTATCAACCGGGCGCCTGTGCTGTGGCCGTCGTAGTGAACCCCATTCGCCCTAGCCTGTTTAAGAGTGCCTCCCGCTTATGTGGCGGACAGCGGGAGAAGATGGTATGTGCTCCCCTTCCAGTTGACATTTCCGGAGGCGGACTTCAAACTGTCGCCTTCCTGAGGGGACTGATGCCACCACCAGGCCCATACGGGTATAAGTAGCTTGAAAATGACCGCCAACCGGGTCTCCTATACCCTCGATTCGTCGCTCAAAAGCGTGAACATGGCCGAGGAGACGGCGCAGCTTATTGCGGCCAGGTCAGGTTTCGATGAGGATAATTGTCTGAAGATTTCCATGGCGGTCCGGGAGGCAGCGGTCAACGCCGTGCTTCACGGCAACGCCTACGACCCCAATAAAAAGGTGACGGTTACCTTTGAGAATACTGGCCAGGCCCTGGTGATCACCGTCACCGATGAGGGCAAGGGTCTGGACATTAATAGCGTGCCCGACCCCACCCGGCCGGAAAACCTTCTCAAGCAATCCGGGCGGGGGATTTTCCTCATGCGGTCCTTCATGGATGAAGTGCGCGTCCGGCTCCTCAAGCCGGGGACGGAAGTCACCATGGTCAAAAATGTCAGCGGCGCAGACGCCCATCATAAGGAGGCTTCAAAGTGAGCATGAAGAGCAACACCCGGCAGGTTAATGGCGTCACCATCGTTGATCTCAGCGGCCGCATTACCCTGGGAGAGGGCAGCATACTGCTGCGCGACATGGTGCGCGATCTGGTCACCAAGGGGCAGCGCAAGATCCTTTTGAATCTCGGCGAAGTCACTTACATCGACAGTTCCGGCATCGGTGAGTTGGTCAGCGCTTTCACCACCGTGCGCAATCAGGGGGGCGAGCTGAAGCTCCTTAATCTGACTAAGAAGGTCCACGACCTGCTTCAGATCACCAAGCTTTACACCGTCTTCGACGTCAAAGACGACGAGGCGACCGCGGTGTCTTCCTTCAAATAGCCTTCGATCGGTAGAGACGCAGATGCTGCGTCTCTACGGTTGATCACCCGATCCCCCGACCTGTGGTTGTCCCCTAAGCTCGTCGAGGGAGTATTTGGTTCCCCGCCAAACCACGCCGCCGTGCCACAAGGTGGCCGCCATCGAGCGCAACAACGCATAGGCAATGATCATGCTGTTGACAGGATGCAGCAATGCGTACACAGGCGAGATGCGCGAAAACCGGTACATGCCAGCGTACAGCACTGCGATGGCGGCAACGGCAATCCCAAACCCTAACTTCGACCAACCTGGCGCCAGCCACAGTCCCAGGAGCGGGAAGACGTTAAGTGCGATCAAAAGCAGGCACGCACCCAAGGCTCGCGGCCAGCGGTACTGCAGTGCCGCGAACAGGTTTTTTTCGAGGTTGCGTATGATGCCCAGCCCGCCATGCCCCCAGCGCAGCGTTAGCAGTCCCCGTCCGAACACGCCGTGCTGTGAGAAACCGCGCGCCTTAACCACTTCGCCCACTTTGATGTCCTCCACCACTTCCAGGCGCAGCGCGTCAAACGTGCCGATGCTTTCGTACGCACTCTTGCGGATCAGGTTGAAGGATCCCATCCCTATAGAGTCCTTGGCGTTAGGGTCAGAAACTTTCCATGGCCGGTGTCCGAAAACGAAAAGCATGCCG
>DASQXC010000290.1:0-4517 GCA_035639935.1 Terriglobales bacterium | reverse complement strand
CCTGAGACACAGCCTTCGACCAAAACGGCTGCGGCGCCATTGACGGGGCCTGGGCAAGTGAGTGCGGTCGGCGGCAAAATATCACACATCAACGCGGCGCGCGCCATGCAGTACGTGCGCGAAGTGGTCGCGTTTGGACCGCGTCCCATCGGCAGCCAGGCCCACAAGAAGCTCGACGCCTATATTCTTGCGCACCTGAAGGGCGTGACCGTCGAGCACGACGACTTCGAGGCTTCGACGCCAGACGGCAATTTCCCCATCCATAACATCGTCGCCAAGTTCCCTGGCATCAAGCCGGGTACGATAGTCATCGCGACACATTACGACACGTTAATGAGCGTGAAGAATTTTGTTGGGGCCAATGACGGCGGTTCGGGCACCGGACTGCTTCTCCAGCTTGCGAACCAGCTCCGCGGCACTAAACGCGAAGGGTACAGCCTCTGGCTGGTGTGGCTGGACGGGGAAGAAGCCGTGCGCCAGTGGTCGGCAGCCGACAGTCTGTACGGCAGCCGTCATCTCGCGGAGAAATGGCAGAAAGACGGCACTATCAAGCAGATCAAAGCCTTCCTGCTGGCCGACATGATCGGCGACGCCGACCTCAACATCGATCGCGACCAGAACTCTACGCCGTGGCTTGAAGACTTGGTGTACGAAGCCGCAGGAACATTCGGTTATCAGTCTCACTTTTTCAGACGTACGCTGGCGGTTGACGACGACCACCTTCCGTTCGCCAAAGCTGGCGTTCCCGTTGCCGACCTGATCGACTTTGATTATGGTTACAACAACGTCTTCTGGCACACGCCACAGGACACGCTCGACAAGCTGAGCTCCAAGAGCTTGGAGATCACCGGCAACGTGCTACTCGAGAGCGTACGGCTGCTCGACCAGAAGTAGCCAGCGGGACTTCTGTTGGTCGGGAGCTTATTTTCTCGAACCCGACAACCCACTAGAAACTGCAAACCGGAACCTCGAAACTGGCCTTATGCAGCTCTCCCTCGCCGACTGGCTCGTGGTGCTGGCTTATTTTGTCGTCAACCTGGGGATCGGGTTCCTCTATTACCGCCGTGCCAGCGGCAGCGTGAGTGAATACTTTATCTCCGGCCGGGATGTGCCTTGGTGGCTGGCCGGCACGTCCATGGTCGCGACCACCTTCGGCGCGGACACACCACTGGTCGTGACCGGCATTGTGTACCGATACGGCATCGCGGGCAACTGGCTGTGGTGGACGATGGCGCTTAGCGGCATGATGACGGTTTTCTTCTTTGCCCGCCTGTGGCGCCGGGCCGGCGTGCTCACCGACATGGAATTCGCCGAACTGCGTTACGCCGGCCGCCCCGCGGCCTTCCTGCGCGGCTTCCGCGCGCTCTACCTCGCGCTTCCGGTCAACACCATCATCATGGGATGGGTAAACCTGGCGATGGCCAAAATCCTCGAACTCACGTTGGGGGTGAGGCGCCTCGAGGCCGTAATGTTCTGCCTGGCGATGACCGTGCTCTACACCGCCATCTCGGGCTTGTGGGCCGTGCTGTGGACCGACCTGCTGCAATTCGTTCTGAAGATGGGCATGGTGATCGCGCTGGCGATCTTTGCGGTACGCGCTGTGGGCGGCATATCCGGACTGACGTCGCGACTCGCCGCACACGACGCGGCGACCGGCTCGCAATCCCTGGCCTTCGTGCCAGACTGGACCTCGGGCTGGTTTCTCATGTTTCTGGTGTACTTGAGCATCAACTGGTGGGCGAGCTGGTATCCGGGCGCCGAGCCGGGCGGCGGAGGCTACATCGCCCAGCGCATTTTCTCGGCCAAAAACGAGAAGCATTCTCTTGCCGCTACATTATGGTTCAACCTTGCGCATTACGCACTGCGTCCCTGGCCATGGATCTTGACTGCGCTAGTGGCGGTGGTCCTCTACCCCGGCTTACGCGACCCTGAGGTCGGATACATCCAGGTGATGATCCGCCATTTGCCCGCAAGCCTGCGCGGGCTGATGCTGGCCGGCTTTGCCGCCGCCTACATGTCCACAATCGGGACCCATATCAACCTGGGCGCTTCCTATCTGATCAACGATTTCTACCGCCGTTTCGTAAAGCGCAATGCCGGCGAGCGCCACTATGTGCGGGCTTCCCGTCTGGCGACCATTGTTGTCACGCTCCTGGCTGCCATTGCGACTTACTTCATGAGCTCGATCGAGGTCGCCTGGAAGTTCCTGATCTCTATCGGCGCGGGCGCCGGCTTGGTGTTCATGCTGCGCTGGTTCTGGTGGCGCATCAGTGCCTGGTCGGAGATCAGCGCTATGAGCGCCGCCGGAATTTCATCGCTGCTGCTGCAATCACGCGCGGCGACAGGCTTGGTCGGACGCCTGCGCGCGCTGGATCCGCATTTGCCCGCCGGCCCTCTCAATGCCGTTGACCCACATGGCTTTGCCTGGTTGATGATCTTGACGACTGCCTCGACCACGATCGCCTGGCTGGTCGTGACCTTCCTAACTCCTCCCGAGCCTGCTTCCAAGCTGCGCGAATTTTACGAGCGTGTGCGCCCAGCAGTCATCGGATGGCGCGCGGTTGCCGGCCTTGAGCGGCAGGCTGCGAAACAAAGCCTGCTGTGGTCCGCCGCCGACTGGATTGCCGGCTGCGGGCTCATTTACAGCTCGCTGTTCGGTATCGGTTACATCGTCTTCGGACACCCGCAGACAGGAATCCCATTGCTGATGATTGCCGCGGTGTGCGCGATATTCATTTTCTGGGATCTCAGCCGACGCGGATGGGACGTGCTCAGCGGCGAGAAGTGAACGGAAGCTGGGACAGCATCCCATCAACACAGGCAACGAGCATTGTTAGCGATAAGGGATTTCTCAACAATTATCGGCTAAGCTGAGGTCATGCGGACGCTGTCCTTGCGGTTACCCTTGTTCCTGATGCCCTTGCTCGTGTTCCAAGCCACCATTTCTAGTGGTCAAAATTCAGAGTTCGTGCCGAAGACCGGCATTGTGCTTCACGTCGAGCGCAAGAATTGGACGCCCCTTGCGCCGGCAGTCGTGTCCGGGAACAATAGGAAACTCACGGACGGAACACTGGACATCGCGGTTGTGCCTGCATTGTATCTGCAATCTGAGAGGGGCAATTACTGGTCACCCGTAGACCTGCTGAAGAGCGTGCCTCTTAGCGCCCAGAAGCGCACAGTTGGCGTGAGTGCAGATGTCGTGACTGTTGCGGCCCAACCCATTCGACTCCACTTCTCGAAAAAAGGCGACACAATCGACTTTAGAGTCGATGCACGGAACCTCCTTTGGGCCAAGGAAATCAGCTCAGTCTGGCCGTCGCAAAAATTGTTTGCAGCCGTCGATCCCGGCTCATATCAACTGCAACTGGTCTTAAGTGCCGATAGCGCATCGCAGAAGTTACCAATCGTAGTCACCCGAAAACAGCCGGGGAAGCAGTAGGACGCGCCTAGCTTTACAATGACCTCGGCATGCTGCCCAACTGGGTCTTTTGGGTCGTCTTCAACGCATTTGTGCTGTTGATGCTGGTCCTGGACCTGGGCCTCTTCCACCGCACCTCGCACGTAGTCCGATTCAAAGAAGCTGCTGCCTGGACGTTCGTCTGGATTTCGCTAGCCGGATTGTTCGCCCTGCTGGTGTACCTGTTCGGCCATCATATGCTGCCCAATCCCACGCGGCCGAACTCACAACTGGCGCTGGAATTTGTCACGGGTTATTTGATTGAAGAGTCCCTCAGCGTAGATAATCTGTTCGTCTTCCTGCTGATCTTCCGCTATTTCCGCGTGGACCGATCGCACCAGCACTCGGTGCTGTTCTGGGGCATCCTGGGCGCGCTGATCATGCGCGCGGGGTTCATCATCGGTGGGGTCACGCTCATCAATCGGGTGCATTGGGTCATTTATCTCTTCGGCGCCTTTCTCATCTATACTGGGTTCCGCCTTTTCAAGCAGCGGGAAACCGACATCCATCCGGAGAGCAACCCGGTGCTGAAGCTGTTCCGCAGGTTCTTTCCTATCGCGCAAAAGTACGAGGGTCGCAGGTTCTTCGTCAAACAAGGCACGCGCTGGATCGCCACACCGCTGGCTGTGGTGCTGATAGTGGTCGAGACCACCGACCTGATGTTCGCCACCGATTCCATTCCCGCCATTCTGGCCATTACCCGCGACCTCTTTATTGTGTACACCTCCAACGTGTTCGCCATTCTTGGGCTGCGCTCCCTCTACTTTGCTCTCGCGGGCATGATGGAGCTCTTCCACTATCTCCATTACGGATTATCAGTGATTCTCATTTTCATCGGGGTGAAGATGCTGGCCTCGGAATACTTCCACATCCCGGTCGGCGTAGCGTTAGCCATGGTGGGAGGAATCCTGGTGACCTCGGTACTTGTTTCGCTGCTGTTGCCACCGAGGAAGACCAGCATAGAGACGTAGCTGTAATGGGGGACACCACTCGTCCGTAGAGACCCAGCATGCTGCGTCTCAAGAAACGGGATAACTACTCAAATCGTATCGAGTCGCCG
>DASQXC010000289.1:0-9775 GCA_035639935.1 Terriglobales bacterium | reverse complement strand
CCTTATCCACGAACCCATCGCTATTACCTATGGACAACTGGTCGCTATTGCGGCGACCCTCATGATCACCGCCTTGAACTACATTGGGATCCGCAAGGCCGGCGAATTCCAGTTACTTTTCACGCTGCTGAAAATTGCGATGATCGCCGCCATCGTGATCGTAGGATTCCTGGCCGTATCCGGCGGCTGGAAGAATTTCGCAACCAGCTTTGCTGGAGCACAGGGCGGGTTGGCGGGATTCATGGCGGCGCTGGTAGCAGCGCTATGGGCGTATGACGGATGGAACGACCTTAACATGGTTGCGGGTGAGGTTCGGCATCCGCAGCGAAACCTGCCTATCGGCTTGATCGCAGGTGTGGCCATCGTCGCCGTGCTCTATATGCTTACGAACGCGGCGGTGCAGTACGTGCTGCCGGCCTCCGCTGTAGCGGTTTCACCGCGTCCCGCATCGGAGGCGACGGCGGTCGCCGTGGGTGCGTGGGGAGGAGCGCTGGTTTCTGCAGGTATGGCCTTATCCATGCTGGTCACGCTCAACGGCACAGTGATGAGCGGGGGACGCGTGCCCTTCGCTGCGGCGCGTGACGGATATTTCTTTTCGGCGCTGGCGGAAGTCCACCCGCGCTTTCGCACGCCTTTCACCTCGCTGCTGGCGCAGGCTGGGTTAGCCATGCTGCTGCTGTTATTGGCGCCAACTTTTCAGCAACTATTCTCATTGGCCATCTTTGCCGAGTGGCTGGGATACATGTTTGCAACGGGGACGGTGTTCATCTTCCGCAAGCGCGGCGAGCGGGCGCCCTACCGCATGTGGGGATATCCCTTAGTGCCGGGGGTGTTCATCGCAACCTCAGGTGTGCTGCTGTGCTACACCTTCGCGCAGAACCTGCGCAACTCGGCAGCCGGGCTCATCCTCATTCTCGCCGGCATCCCGGTATTCTATGCCTTTAAGCAAAAACGCCACGGATTGACGCGAATGGGCACGGATCAGAACAGGACAAATCCGTGCTGATCTGTGCGAATCGGTGGCTTGTTGTTACACCGTCACCACTTCGGCGCTGCGGGCCATGCGCGAATCCCGCGACTTTTCGTAAATTCGCACATACTCGCGCGCCGAATTGGTCCAGGAGAAATCTTTTGCCATGCCGTTGCGCATCAGGATTCGCCAGCCAGCCTGATCTTTAAACGCCGTGAGCGCCTGGCGGACGGTGGCGAGCAGCGCCTCGCCGGTGTAATCGCTGAACTTGAAGCCGGTGCCGCGGCCGGTGCGCGGGTCCCAGGGCTCGATGGTGTCATCCAGGCCACCGGTGGCGCGCACTACGGGCACGGTGCCGTACTTGAGGCTATAGATCTGGTTCAGGCCGCAGGGTTCATAGCGTGACGGCATCAGGAACATGTCCGAGCCCGCCTCGATCTTGTGGGCGAGTGCGTTGTCGAAACCGATCTTCACCAGAATTTTCTGCGAAAGCTGTCTGTTGAACCGCCGGAACATCTCTTCATATTCCTCGTCGCCGGTTCCCAGAGCCACGATCACCATCTCTTCCCGCGCCAGGCGATCCAGGACTTTCGCGATCAGGTCAAAGCCTTTCTGCGCCGCGAAGCGCGACACGATGCCGATGACCGGCAGCCCGAGATTGTGGTTGCTCACACCGAAATTCGCCAGTAGGTCCTCCTTGCAGATGAGCTTCCCCCCAAGGTCATCGGGTGAATAGCGAGCCTTAATGAAAGTGTCGCTCTGGGGGCTCCAGACACTGTAATCCACGCCGTTGAGGATGCCGGTGACAGTGGCAGCCCGGCCGCGCAGCACGCCTTCCAGTCCGAATCCGTATTCAGAGGTCTGGATCTCCTGGCTGTACTTGCGGCTGACCGTGGTGATGAACTCGGCGAACACGATCGCGCCTTTCAGGAAATTCACCTTGCCATAGAATTCCATCTTGTCGATCGTGAACAGGTCCCACGGCAACATTAGCAGCGGCAGGATCTCCGGGGGGAACTGTCCCTGATAACCCATGTTGTGGATGGTGAAGACCGTGGATGCGCCGCGGAGGGCAGGGTCTTCTGCATAGACGGTGCGCAGCAGGATGGGCACCAGCGCCGATTGCCAATCATGGCAGTGGAACACCTCGGGCGCGCCGAAGATCTTCGAAGCTTCGAGCACGGCGCGCGAGAACAGCGCGAAGCGCTCGGCGTTGTCCGGATAATCGCCCGCGGGGGTTCCATAAAGCTGCTCGCGGTCGAAATACGGAGGGTAATCGATAAAATAAAATTTCACCCCTGCGTGCGTCCCGCCGTCCAGCACCGAGCAGAAGCGGTACTCGTCGTCGAAGGGCACGGTGATGCTGCGCAGCAGGGTGCGCGGATTTTGGAGCCGCGTCTGGCGGTACTTGGGAAGGTAAACCTCGACGTCATGGCCGAGAGCAGCCAAAGCGGGCGGCAGGGCGCCCACCACATCGGCCAAACCGCCGGTCTTGGAGAACGGAACACACTCCGAGGCCACAAAAGCGATTCGCATATGACAACCTCCGGGATTCCCCAACTTAGGGTGAGCTCACTGCCGGCTGGAGCTCTCAGTCTAAACGGCATTTGGAAAAATGGTCAATCCAGGAAGGAGCGGCAGATGGCAAGAACGGCAGCCGGACGCGACCGGCCTCCCAAGCTGGGACAGAATTTTCTCGCCGACCGCAGCGCGGCCGCGCGCATTGTCGAGGCGCTGGGCGATGTTTCCCAAAGCACCGTGGTGGAGATCGGCCCTGGACGCGGCGCCCTCACCGACCTGCTCGTCGGCCGTGCCCGGCACGTCATCGCCATTGAACTGGACCGGGTGCTGGGCGCGCAACTCCGCATGAAATACGCCAACCGCCCCGGCGTCGAGATCCTTGAGGGCAACGTGTTGGACATCGACTTCGCAAGCCTACTGCGACGGCCGCGGGTGGCGGGTGATGCCGTCCATCCATACACCGGGCCGGCGCGCGTGGTGGGCAATTTGCCCTATTACATCACCTCGCCCATCCTGCAGCACTTGCTCTCGTTCCACGATTTGTTCTCGATCATCGTTCTGCTGGTGCAACGCGAGGTCGCCGACCGCATCGCCGCCAAGCCTGGAAGTCGCGATTACGGTCTGCTGTCGGGCATGGTGCAGCTCTACGCACGCATTGAGAAGCTGTTCACTCTGCCGCCAGGTGCGTTCTCTCCGCCGCCCAAGGTGCATTCCACGGTTCTGAGGCTTACCATAGAACCACAGGCCCAAGCCTTGGGCGTGCGCGCGGAAGATTTTCTCGAATTCCTGAAACTCTCGTTCGAACAGAAGCGCAAGACCTTGGTCAACAACCTGAAATCGCATTATTCCGAGGCGGAGATCCGGTCGGCGCTCGAGAAGGCGGGTGTTAAACCGGATGCGCGCGCAGAGGCGCTGCCGCTGGCCAAAGCAGCGGCGGTGTTCAAGGCATTAACACCGTCGGGAGATCAGGTCATCGGGTGATGGAATCGGGTCATCGGGAGATCGGGTCCTCGGGTCATTGAACAACCCTGTGGCTGCTGGCATCTGACTGACGGATTTCCTAGATCAAAATCGCCCGCTCACCCGATTACCCGATGGAAGGAGGCGACCATGAGTACGGTTCGTCATCCCGCGGTTGCGGGGCGTTTTTATCCCGCGCAGCCGGAAGTTCTGCTGCGCGACGTGCAAACCTACGTCGCCAGTGCGCGGGAAAAAATCGCGGCAGCGGGCTGCGTGGTGCCGCACGCCGGTTACATGTATTCCGGACACGTTGCCGGCGCGGTTTACGCACGGCTGGCCTTGCCCCAGCATTTCATCATTCTTTGCCCCAACCACACCGGCATGGGCAAGCCCCTGGCAATCATGAGCGAAGGCGCGTGGGATACGCCGCTCGGCCAGGCGGAAATCGACCACGAACTGGGGATGGAACTGCGGAACGCATTGGAGCTTATCTCCGAGGATGCCAATGCGCATCGCGCGGAGCACGCACTGGAAGTTCAACTGCCGTTTCTGCAAGCTCTGCGGGGGAAGTTCACGTTCGTTCCCATCGCGGTGGGCGTGGGCTCCTATCAGCCCCTCGTGGCATTGGGAGAGGCCATCGCACAGGTGGTCGCGTCCCATGATGAAAAGATCCTCATCATCGCCTCCAGCGACATGAACCACTACGAGTCGGACGAGATCACGCGGCTGAAAGACAGCAAGGCCATCGAGCAGATCCTGAAGCTCGATCCCAGAGGTTTATTCGACATTGTCTTCCACGAGAACGTGAGCATGTGCGGTTACGGGCCCACGGTCGCCATGCTGACTGCCACCAAACGGCTAGGCGCGACGTCGGCGGAGTTGATCAAATACGCTACTTCGGCTGATGTGTCCGGTGATCGGGACGCAGTGGTCGGATATGCGGGGGTGATCGTTCACTGACTTGGAATCGGGTGATCGGGTCATCGGGTGATCTGATGTCTTTGCTACAGGGTTTAAATGACCCGATCTCCCGATGACCCGATCCTTATCGGTGGCTTGCGCCGTGGCTGCCCCAGGCCCCACTCCCATGTCCGCCTCCGCTGGGTGCGACTGCGCGGCCTGAGCTCCAAGAATGCGAGCCTGCGGGTGATGGCGCCAGTTGTGATCTTGGCGCTGCTGGTGCCGAAGGTTTGCTTTCTGGCATAGCTCGCGGACGAGGTGCCTCGCTGTCACGGTGCACCCGGGCTGGCGCCGAACGGGCCGGCCTTGCCGCCGGAGGAGCGGCAGTCGGAGTAGCTGGAGTTGGTGGACTCGCGGGCGCAACTGTGCTTTTGGTGGTCACGCCTGACGGAGTGTTTGCTCTGGCAGCCCCCCAAAACACGCGATTGTCGATTGGAGCCCTATTTCCGCCCGCGGGCAAAATGGTGTTCCCAGGAACCGAAGTG
This sequence comes from Terriglobales bacterium, assembly GCA_035639935.1. Taxonomy (GTDB): domain Bacteria; phylum Acidobacteriota; class Terriglobia; order Terriglobales; family Acidobacteriaceae; genus JAHFUA01. The sequence goes on along the minus strand of DASQXC010000289.1, from coordinate 4,879 downwards.
CGCGTCGCGCCCGGCGGATACGCTACGCCCCAAGCACGTCCTACAGTCACGACCCCCGGACTGCCCGCCTTGGGTGGTGTTGCCGGCGGGCGTACTGCCACCCAATTGACGGGCGGACGGTTCACCACTGTCACTGGTACCCAGCGGTTCCACGTCCTGGCGGGCATCCAGCACCAGCCGTAGCCCGGGACGAAGTTCCACGCCCCATAGCGGAACGGCATCCAACCCCAGGGATAAGAGGAAACCCACATATATCCGAACTGCGGATACCAGACCCAAGCGCCGTCCATGAATGGATTCCACACACCGGTGTGGTACGGACGCCACATCCAACCCCATCCCGGAGCGTAGAAGTAGTTGCCGTAATAAGCCAAGTCGGCGAGGCCGTACCTGTACGCCGGCGAAAAGTTGTAGTAGGAATCGGCGCTGTATGTGCTCGGCGCAGTGTAAGACTGCTGATAGCGCTCGCGCTCGTGGTTCCAATCATCGTAGGAACCTTCCGCGATGCTCTTGGCCAGGTTGTAGTGGCTGCGATCAGTCAAATCGAGGGCCAAGGTTTCTCCGCTGCGGACCTCAACTTGGTTGTCGCCCGTATAGGCAGCCACTTCGCCTTTGTAAACCGCAAGCTTGAAATGGCTGTTGTCGCCGAACACGCGGAAGCGCGCCGGGCGCGCCACGCTGATCTCCTGGCCGCCAAGAGTAACCCGAAAATCGCCCATGTGATTGCGGATATCGAAATATGCAGTCCCGCTTTCCAGTTGCACGCTCGAAACCTTTTCACCGGAGCCACGGAGTGAGAGTTCCTGGAATTCGACCGCGGTACCCGGAGTCAGGCGCAAGCTGCTGCCATCTTCAAACTCGACCTCTGCCAGCGCGTCTTCTCCCCGCGTCCACAACCGGCTACCCTGGACGATGGGCATATTCATGATGGCAGGTTCGTAGCCTTCCCCCTGACCGCGATCAAGCTGAACGTCGCCGCTGATATAACTCAGGCGCACGATGCGGACGTTCGTATCCAAAGCCGCTGCCGGAACGATCAGGCACAGCAGGCTCGCCAGCAGGAGAAGCATGGTCCCCAAGCTGCGGCGGTTCATAAATTCACTCCTAGGGCTATCTAACCCAGTTAGATGTGAGAAGTTACGTGAGAGATGCACCGGACCAGCAGCTCAGGAGGCGCCCCTTGCCTGCCTAAAAGTTACCCCCAAACTAGGCGCCAGCGGCCAGTGGCAGGCCCGCGATTTGTAAGATATGCCGCGCCCGCTGGCGAGCGATGTTCAACACAGCAGAGTCTTGGGCGAGCTGCTGCAGGATGGGCGCTATGACCTGCAGCTCGGTGGCTCGATGTTCGAGCACTAGATGCTCCAGGTGCTTCAGCTCCTCGTCGAGTCCAAGGCGATCGAAGCGGCGCAGCCGCTCCAGTCGGCGTCCGGCTTCGATGGTGGTGGAAACGCCCTGGAAGAGTGCCGTCAGCTCATTAATGCCGGGGTTCTCCGACCAGTTGTAGTGCGTCTCGCGCTGCTGGTGGTCATCTGCGTAGGCCAGGGTCTTGTCCCCTGTGACCGCCACGCGATGCTTGCGATACTCAAAATCGCCGTTGAAGTAGTTTAGCTGGCGCGCGAGAGCGAAGATGCGGTCGCGGGCCGTAGCCGACAGGGTGAACTTCACCATGTAAGGCTCACCGGCAACCGAAGGCTCGGCCGTCGGTTCCGAGGTCCAGGATTGATAAGCAGCATTGCCGCTGGAATCAACCGAGATAACGTAGCGATGCGGTTCGATGCTCGGCCAGTCAAACGTGAAGGTTACAGTCGGTATCGCCGGGTGCTGGCCCTGGTTCGGTTCGACTGGCAGCGACTGCGCGCCAAGCAATCCGGAAAACACCAGCAAAATTCTAAGAAGCATTAGGCCGCTGGCGACAGTGCATTCAATTGCCATGGCACTATCTTAGATTCATCGCACTGACCCGGGGCTGAGGCGTTGCCTTGCTCTACCGCCTTATCCGGACCGCCGGTCCTTACCCCTCCCTGCCCCAATCGAATGGAATGAACCTACGCCATACCCGACGGTTAAAATCCAACGTTACAAAGGACTTAAAGGCAAAATCTTGCCTGGCAAAAGAGTTCCCAGCCTGGGCAATAGCCTCGACCATGTTTTCAAATAGCTAATCGTGATTACAGGCAAATATCATAACAATGGCGGCGATGTCAAGCTGGAGATTGGGCAGGAACCTGAAGGTCAATCTCTCTTGGTGCGCGCTGTTTTGGCCTGAAGGCCCACGCCCTTCGCCGGGCTATCGCCGAGTGAGGCAGCCTGTTGCCGTGCCAGTGTGGAAGCTGTGTGTAGATGGCAGATGGCAATCGCCAAGGCGTCGGCAACATCGGCAGGTTCAGGGACCTCGGGGAGACAGAGCAAGCTAGCGACCATCTGCTGTACCTGTGACTTCTCCGCTCGGCCGTACCCTACCACGGCCGACTTAATGGCGAGCGGCGCGTACTCGTAAACCTGAAGCCCAAAAGTGGCAGCAGTGAGCATTGCCACTCCCCGCACTTGTCCCAGTTTGAACGCGGATTTTACGTTCACAGCGTAGAACACATCCTCGATTGCGACCAGCTCCGGTTGCCACTTAGTGATCACCTGTGACAGTTCGGAGAAAACACGTTGCAGACGTCGGGACAGCGGCTCACGCGGGGAAAGCCGGATGGCGCCGGCGGTGATCGAGTGCAGGTCTCCATCCGCGCTTTGTTCCACTAAGCCGTAGCCGGTGCACTGTGTGCCGCAGTCTATCCCCAGCACTCTCATGTGACTGATAGTAGCGTATAAGGACATGCGCGGCAGCCGTCTGCTTTGGTTCGCCATTGACGTACTCTGATCCGCCACTCGCGCCAGCCCTCGATTGCCGCCCACTCGCCGCCAAAACGGGGGCATCCAAAAAGGTTATGGAATGCGTATGGTTGAGTTGTACCAAACACGGGAGGCACAAGCATGAGAAAAACGTTGTTCACATTGGTAGCCGTGGCCGCGCTATGCACTTGGTCGGCGGCATGGGCCAGCCCGCAATGGGGCGTTTCGCGGTCTGCCGGTCAGCAGAGTGCTAACCAGCAGGAGAATGTCCAAATCACTAATGGCCCAACAGTAGAGAATGTCACATCTAATTCGGCGATCCTGGCCTGGAGCACTAACACAGGTTCCAGCGCTATCGTCCACTATGGAACCGATCCCAACAATCTGCGCCAGATGGCTCAGGCACCTTGGACGAGTGGTACGCATCGCGTGACTCTGAACAATTTGCAACCAGGCACGACCTATTATTTCCAAGTAGAGTCCTCGCAGGGACAGGGCACGGGTACTGGTGCTCTGAGCGCCGTCACTCAGTTCCGGACCCAAGGTGAGGGCGGCGCGACGGCCGGCAGCCCTGGAGCAAGCCAGGGCGCACAGAGCGCGCAGATCACAAACGGGCCAGTCGTGGAGTTCGTTAACGACAACTCGGCGGTGATCGCCTGGTCCACCAACGTGCGCGCCAGTTCGGTGGTGAAATACGGGACCGATCCCAACAACCTGACCCAGACTGCCGAAGCGCCCTGGGGCCAGGAGACACATCGGGTGAATCTCAACGGCCTGCAGCCGAACACGGCTTACTACTTTCAGGTTAAGTCTGCGCAGGCGCAAGGGACGAGAACCAGTGCTCTCAGCAATGTAGCTTCGTTCCAGACAGTGGCGCCCGGAGCGCAAGCCAAACATTATCCGAAATAGCAGTAATTCGGACGCAAGCCGCTCAGCAAGAGCGGCTTTTTTCTTTCCGTGATCATGCGCACCTGTGCACCATGCCGCGTCTCTGCATACACTTCTATTAGGCGGAGGGAATCTCCCGCAGCGGCTACAGCCGATGATTCAGGATGGCTTCCAGCGGCACGCCTGAAGGCGTGCCCTTTCACACAAGAATCGCGGGTTACATCTATTTAGGAACCGTTCTAGCTTGCCCTGAGCCACTGAGCGAAGCTGCAAAGCACGGTCACATTATTGGCGGAACACTGATTCCCATGACTTCAAGCGCCCGGAGCAGTTCACGGCGAACTACCGCAGCCGTGGCGAGGAGGAACTGCCTTCGCGCCCGGTTTGGCTCGCTCAAGATGTGGTGGCGGTGATAAAAATTGTTGAACAGTTGCGCCAGTTGAAACGCATACTTGGCCATGTGAGCGGGCTCGGTGGTGGCAATGCACTGTTCGACCACTTGCGAAAAACGCGATGCGGTGAGCCAAAGTTCCCATATTTCGTCGCCAACATCTCCAGAGAGGAAAGCTCCGTAATCCATGTTCGCGGCGAGCGCCGATTCCGGCTCCACGCCCGCCTTCCGAAATATGTTGCTGGCGCGCACGACGGCATATTGCGCGTAGGGACCGGTCTCTCCCTCGAAGCTGAGCGCCTCGCGGAAATCGAAGGCGATCACCGAATTCTTGGTGAACTTCAGCATGAAGTAGCGCAGCGCGCCTACCGCGATCTGCGCGGCAATGCGAGTACGCTCAGCCTGCTCCAATGTGGGATGACGGCTGTCCACTTCTTTTTGCGCGCAAGCAATCAGCCTGTCGATCAGGTCGTCGGCTTTGACCCCGAAGCCGCGCCGGCCGGAAATCTCGATGTGCGGTTTGGCCCAATCATCCTCCGCCAGTCCGTAGCCCAATTCCTCGGCGCAGCGCGGGGTGAGGGCAACCATGTCATAGGAAAAATGCGTATAGTGCTCGGCCTGCGCGGCGTAGTCGAGCGCCCGCAGTGCCTCGATGACATTGTTCTGCGCATCCTGCTGGCGAGAATCAATCACGTTGTAGATCTCGGCGACGTCACCGAAGGGCGGATGTTCCGGTTCGCCCTGCTCGGCCGAGATCCAGCA